>JAQYWN010000818.1 GCA_029379265.1 Rhizonema sp. NSF051 | reverse complement strand
AGTTTTAATTAATTATTTCAATAAATTTTGATAAAGTTGCGAGACAAGTTTTTGAAAGATTTTTTCGTTTAATAAAAGAATATAATAAGTATATTTTTTTAGAAACTAAGGTGTAGTATTATGCTAGTTTATAGCAAAAATAATTAAATATAATAAATTCTCTTGAGCTAACACTACGCTCTTCTTCAAGCGTGGACTCAGCAGCTCGAGTCGGGAGTGTAACAGATGAAAAGGCATGTCTGCATCATATTCGGCAAAATTCGCTTCGTGAATTGATGCCTCTGCATCCTGTGCCAATTGCTCTGCATCGTCACAATAACCGGACACGATATTAGATGCTACTAAAACCAAAATTTTGCTACAGGCCAAGACAATTCACAAAGAGTGCCTTGAGGAGAAACCGCCTCTCTTCTATATTTACCTTTAAGTTGCCATGCTAAATTCCTAAACTGCTGTGTTCCTCGCCTTTCTTGAGATGAATTAATACCATTACCATTATCCAAAACACTAAGTATATACCAGCCTTGTGTTTTTGTGCAAATAACTTTGAGATGGGTTACTCCTATAGCATGTTTTCCGACATTGCACAAAGCTTCTTCTAAAAATCGGCAAAGTCCTTGCTTCTGTTCATTACTCAATTGACTCTCGTCAATTGGATCAAATTTACGTTCTATTAATTGAAGGCTTTTAAAGCCGGGAAAGTCGCGTTCCAAAGTATGGCTGTAAACTTGATAAAGAACTTCGTGAAATGGATCTTGCAAATTGAGTTCTAAACCTCTTTTTAAATAAAGTCTATTGTCTTGATTTCGAGGTTCTCGCTGCAAAAAATCATAAATTCCTCTCAGTTCGTAGTTCAGTTTTTCTAATTCTTCTTCCACAAACGGAAGTAACTCATTTATCGGTAAACTTCGATCTCGAATGTACCTTAAAGTTTCTGCCAGTGTTTGCAGGGGTCCATTGTGAATTGTTTCAAATGTACGTTCAATGATAACTTGGCGAGCATGAAGTTTAGACTGCAAAGCTCGGTCATACTGGTATAAAGCTGTCAGTCCGATACTATTGAAAAAGAAAACAAGCATTGCTGGTACGACTGGAACCCACCAACCCCAGACAACAAGCCAATAACTAATGACTAGCAGGCTTATGCTAGCAATACAAACAGCTAGAAAATTTTGAAAAGGAGATTTTATCAGCATAGCAAAACTAATTCCTAAAAATCCCCACTCTACAATCCACAGATATTCCCATCCATCTGACCAAGTATTTAACAGTGGTCTTGAGTATAAGGCCGCACTAATAATTTGACTAAGAGCATGTGCTTGAATTTCCACCTCATAAACTTGTCCTATTGCTGGTGTTGTAGATGTAATTGCGGAAGTTGTTATAAAGTCTTTTACACTAGGAGCGGTCATCCCAACAATCACAATGCGATCGCGTATCCAGTTTGGGTTAAAATTCCCTGTTTTGATATCACCCAAAGTCAGGGTTCTAAATCGTTCTTGACTATTGCGAAAATTAAGTAGTATCTGAACTCCCTTTACATCTGCGCGTATATATCCTCCTGAGTTGGAAAAAAAACGGGGAAGTTTAGTATTACCTAACTTAATAGGAGTGCGAGCGTGCAAATTCATTTCTAAACTAACCCCTTCATAAGCCAGATAAGCTTTTGCCAAACTTAGAGACAAAGATGTTTTGTATTCTTGAGGTGTTGATAGCAACAACAAGCTCCGTCTCAATTTGCCGTCATTGTCCGTAACTTGATCGGCAAAACTCACTTTTTGAGTTGGTAATCTAGGTAGTGTACCGATTTTGTCTGGTAAAACTTTTTCAACCAAAATTAAATTTTTACTTTCTTGAATTATGGAGACAAGTTCATCATAACCAGGATCAATAGGCACATCTCTAAAAATATCAATACCGATGGCTCTTGGCTGTAAGTTTTGTAACTTCTTTATCAGCAGTGCGATTTCACGATCAGGGAGGGGATAAGTTCCAACACGACGGATATCATCTTGATTTATACCCACAATTGTAATTCGTTCATCAATAGGTTCTGAGGGGCGCAAACTAAGAAAAGTATCAAAAGCCAGCCATTCTAAAGATTGCATTACACCAGTTATACGCAGGATAATGACTAACACAATTACGACACTGCCCGGTAAAGCACCCACACGTAAAGTAGTCATTTCTTCTTTGATTCTCTTCCAAAGACTAAACTCTGTCATTTGTTAATTTTTGTTCTTTACTCACTCCTCACAATTAACTACAAGTTCCTAAGTCTTAATTCCTATAAATAAGTGGGCACAACTAAAAATAGCTATGTTAAGAAATGTAAATTAAGCTGAAACCCCTTATCCATTAACTTTTACAAGAATGTCACACTACCTTTTGCCAACGATAAATATTTATGCCGACCGACTTGGCAATCCTAAATCATTCATGAAAAGTCTTATATTATACATCTATGAGCAATGCCTTACAGTAGCAGGTTTAAACCAGTTATAGCGAGCATTGGCCACCCTACTCGAATTTGACTACAAATTCCTAGCTCCCAACTCCTAACTAATCAATCAACCCTTGTTCTCGTGCTCGCATTTGAGTTTGAATTCGGATATTTTTACCATCTTCAGGATAAACTTCTAGAGCGTCTTGCAGTTTGCTCCAGTAGTGACGCACCATGCGTTCAGATACACAAATTCGCTCTGCAATTGCCTTGTCTTGCAGTCCTTCTTGAAATGCTAAATTTAGCACTTGCAGCCACTCAGGTCTAACTTCTAATCCGAAATGGATACCTTTGATATCTTTTGTATGAGTTAATCCTTGTATCGCCCAATCTACTTTAGTCAGCATTTCCTTGCTAGTTAGACTTTTATCTGCAACTGTAAAGCCTCCTCTATGACTGTCAATGTCAAGTCTAATTCTGATTAATGTTCTGACATGAGCGCTTTGGACGACAAGATTTAGGTCGGGATAGCGTTTCATCACATTTTTGAGCAGTTGAAGACCAACATTAGGTTGCGCTGTCATCCCAGGGCTGTCAGGAATGGAAAGATCCATAACAAGTAGATCGGGCTGTAAACTATCTAATTGATTGAGAACATTATTAGCAGTGAGAGCCGTCATCAGTTGGGCATCTGGGTAATGTCTGCCTAATGTAGCGATTGTTCCACCTAAAACTGACTCATGGTCATCAATTACCATAATTTTCAGCAAAGCCTTTGCTGCTAAAGTTTGGTTTATCATTAACATATCTTTGTAATAAAGTACGGCGAGCATACCAATTCTGTACCCTTAACTCAATCGGGTAAGGCTACACAGACACAGCATATTTCTGCAAGCAACTCAATATAGCTAAGCTGCTATTATCTTGATTTTTCGCTTTACAGTCCTGGCGTTTACATATGTCCAGCTTCAGGCTTCTAACCTGTGGGTTTATACTTATACGCCTTGAGATACACCTGGTAGTACGTAATTATTAGCTTGTTTTTTAATCTACACTATTCTCTGAACATAACATTTTAAAGTTTTTGTAATATCTGCTAACTCTTAGCTTGAGAATGGTGAATTAGAAGAAAGAACAGTAACTTAAACTACTTAGATTTTACTGACGGATTAAGTTGTTAGGACCTTTGCACCTTGCCCAAACTAATTGTACACCGCCCTACCCCGACGTAAGCTAGCCAATACTACTTCCTGTATTTGTCAACTACAATACAATTCTATAGACAAATCTTCTATAC
>JAQYWN010000817.1 GCA_029379265.1 Rhizonema sp. NSF051 | reverse complement strand
GGTATTATGATTAATAAATTATTAAAAAAAATTGGCAGGTGAAGTTGTGAAAGTCTTGCTGCTGAAATGATTAGCAAAGGAAAAGTAGGTAGTAGGGGGTTCTGGTCAGGATTCAGCAGTACTGAAGGGGGTTTGTTTCAATGTACGACAGACTTTCTACCCCATACCTTCATAAACATTAGTTAAAACAAGGAATCAATAAGTGGCTTTAATGAGAAAGTTCCAGCTGAGGCGCTGGCAAGTTCTGTTGTCACTCTGTCTGAGTGCGATACTGTGTGTTGTAGCGATACCGACTTATGCAGCTAGCACTCCGCAACAAGATTTACAGCGCCAAGACGCTTATATTGAACAAGCAATTACCAAAGCTGAGGCAAAAGATTTCCCAGCAGCAGCTGAAGCGTTTAAGAAATTTCAAGACAATTGGTTTGACATTGAAGATGGGGTAAAAAAGGTCTCCCGTCAAGCCTACAAAGACATAGAATCTTCAACAGGTGAGGTGAAGTATGCTTTATCATTACAGCCTCCCCAACAGTCGCAAGTGGTAAAATCGCTTCAGAATTTACACGCAATTAACCAAAAATTTATTAGCGGAGGATCGAATGGCACAACAGCCCAAGCAACATCAAATCAGGTGACAATCAAGAGTCTACTGGATCGCTTAGATCGTGCTGATACTGCTATAAAGAATAACAACACTGCAACTGCGGCTGATGAACTTAAAGGCTTCCAGACAGATTGGTTAGAAGTCGAAGGAGTTGTCGCTGCCAAGTCCAAACAGGCTTATATCGATGTTGAAAACAATATGGCCATAGCCTATGGAGCAATAAAATCTAATGATGTGGCGGGAGCAACTAGTAAGATTGCTCAGTTGAGACAAGACTTACAACCTTATGCTAGTAGTGATTTACGTTACAACCTCTGGGATGCGGCGCTGATCTTGCTGCGAGAGGGAATGGAAGCGTTGCTAGTTGTCGTGGCGCTATTAGCCTTCCTGAAAAAGAGCGATAATGCAGACAAAAGTCGCTGGATCTGGATTGGAGCGGCTGTGGGTATTGTTGCTTCAGTTGTCGCCGCTTTTATCTTACAAGCAGTCTTCTCTAAAATCTCTGGAGGCAGCAGTCGCGAACTTATTGAAGGCTTTGTGGGTTTATTTGCTGCCGCGATGCTATTTTATGTTAGCTACTGGCTGCACAGTAAATCATCCCTAGGGGCATGGCAAGGTTATATCCGGGATCAAATGACTTCAGCATTAGCAACGAATAGTGTGCTATCTTTAGCGTTCCTGGCTTTCTTAGCTGTGTTCCGAGAAGGCGCAGAAACCGTTCTATTCTACATTGGTATTGCTCCCTCAATTAGCACCACTGACTTGGTCGCTGGATTCGGGTTGGGGACGGTGATTTTGATCGTGGTTGCCGCGTTAATGTTAGGGCTTGGATTGAAGATTCCTCTCAAACCTTTCTTTCTCGTCACCAGTTTATTAATTTACTATTTGGGCTTTAAGTTTATTGGTAGTGGCATTCACTCCCTCCAAGTTGCAGGAGTTCTCCCTTCCCATACGAGCAGCTTTTTACCTAGTTGGGAACCTCTAGGTTTGTTCCCCACTTGGGAAACCACCATACCCCAACTCGCAATTCTACTTGTCGCAGTAGCCGTGGTGCTGTACGAGCGCAGGCGGAATGCATATAACTCTGCAAAAGTCAATTAGGAACATTATTCTGTCAAGGCGCTCCTACAGGAGCATCAACTTGATCACATTTGTATTTATTGCCATACAGTACCGCATGCTCAGCTTGGATCTGCTTTAGTTTCAGAGTTAGTTTTTTTCCAAGCTTCCTGTTCTAAGGGATCAGCATCTTCATGATGCGTCCCTTATACCCAGTTCAAAATCTAAAATGAATAAGGGTTTAGCTCAAGTTATGCCCGCGCCAGGTATAGATGGTTTTAGAGAGGAACCTTGGCAATGCGGTTAATCCATTCTTCTGCGCTTGATGCTGACCAAATTAAGATTAACTCCTCAACAACAATTTCGATCGCCAACTTCTTGGACACAACTAGAACTCCTGCACTTTGACAGTTTACAATAAACTCTGCAAATTGTGAGGGCATTGTCCTACGGTCGTGGGTCACAAGAATACGTTCTTGCTGTGCTGCTAATGTCAGTACCTCCAAATCTTTCAAACCCTGCAACCCTGCAGCAGAGGCAGTTTGAAAATTTACCCTAGGTTCTCGTTGTAGAACGCCTGTAACAATCACCTGATTGAGATCCGCATCAGCTTGATAGCGGATATTCACGCTCCCAACCCCTGTTTCTGGGCTTTAGCTGATATAAGTCTGTTATACAAAGACGGATCTGTCGCTTGTAATGGTTGAGGCATTGCATCAAACTCTTCCTCTTCGACTCTGAGGTAAGCGTCAATCTCATCTCGATTAGCTAGGTAGAAAGCAATCGCTCCGTAAACCTCTTCAAGCGTTAACATCGGGAAAGATTGAACAATGCTTTCAGGTGACATTCCGTTACGGAAGGCATACACAATTGAGTCAAGAGAAACCCGTGTGTCTGTAATCCAGTAACCACTGTTGTGGTACTTTACATAGATTTTAGCTTCTACAACTGGCATAGGTTTGTTTTGGACACGCCTACCTGTATCTTGACACTCTCTGTCCGCGCATGAGCGAAGAATATTAAAACTTTTCAGTTTTAATTTAGATCCCCGACTTCTTTAAGAAGTCGGGGATCTAATAGGACTACTATAGCTGGATACGCCTATTGAGATGCTCTCGGACTCAATTCTCTTAATTATGTCTGAAAAAATAGTCTCTTCGGAATTGACGAAAGATACTTGTATAACATTGAATGATAATGATTACATTTACTTCCATACTAAAAGAATTTATGTCAAATACCGATATTATCCGTGCGTAGAAAGATGAACATTACCGCAAAAGTTTGAGTGATGAGCAGCGTGTTCAATTGCCATAAAACATACAGGTATGATTGATTTGTCGGAAGAAGATATGGAATGAATTGTTGGTAGTCTTCTACATTTAAGGAGAAAAATAATGTCAAATATCGATATTATCCGTGCGTGGAAAGATGAAAACTATCGTAATAGTTTGAGTGATGAGCAACGTTCCCAATTGCCACCAAATCCTGCAGGTGTTATTGATCTGTCAGTTGAAGAGATGGAATCTATAGTGGGTGGGTTCAAAAAAGGTGGTATCACAACCCTCGGTACGGGTACGGGAACTACTGGGAATGTGTGTAACGGCTGTTGCTTCGGTCTTAGTTGCATTATTCCACGAGATTTATGACTGAACTAGGCGTGCATTGTTAATTTTTGAGTGTGGCAGTAACTGAAATAAACTCAGCAATTTATCAGCACTCACGCTCGCCGGAGGCAGAGGTTATACCGTTTCACTTTAAAGTTGATACATTTAGGCTTGCAGGGGAAGCAGAGGGAGCGAATTGTATCAAGACTTTCGTGAAATGGTATTAGCTATACTGCGTGGCGGGAAAGAAAAAGTTTTTAGGAAAGCCTTTCTGCCTTGCCGTTGTTGTGGGTATAAGACTCCCGCCAAAATCTATAATTTGGCGGGAGTCTATTAGGTGGGGTTTTAATCCCTATCTAATTGCCCTGACTCATAGAGCAGCGAGCAGATTTCTGAAGAATTCAATAATCAGGAGACTTATACTGTGGATGCAATACTGCTCGGTTAAGCCCTTTTTAATTATGATAGACAACGATATTTCAAGGG
>JAQYWN010000816.1 GCA_029379265.1 Rhizonema sp. NSF051 | reverse complement strand
AATATGACTAAACTTCTTGGAATAGGGTTGCTTGTGCTTGGTGTTTACCTTCTGGGTCAAAATATTATATTTGTAACCCACGCTTCTCCGTACATTTGGCGCGATATCCCGGCAGGTGGATCGGTGTTGGCAATTATGGGCGGTGTTATCAGCTTACTATTTTTTCAGAGAATAACTGGCAATCTTGGATGGATTCTACTGGGGATTGGGGCTGTGTTGGTATTTTTAAGTGGTGGAATTATCCTCAAAGGGACGAGTCTTTGGGAATTTTTTGTTGCCTTTGTAGCTCTGGCTGGAGGGTTTCAACTCATAACATCTGGTAGCATTCGGTTTTAGTGGTATGCCGATGCCGTTGGCGTTCGCAGAGCTTCTCCGAAGAATGAGAAGAGAAGGCAACGCCTGCCATCAATATCGCACCAGTTTTCAAATAGTGGCAGTTGAACTATTTGTGTTTCGTTGACGTTATCAAGATTGGATAACGAAATAAGTTGTCGTGCTTATCCATTTTTGATTTCGCGTAGCGAGACTAGTTACTCGTTATATTTTTGATCTTTGCAGAGGTTTCTTCTGGTTCCCCTTGAAGAGGAAAAACTAAAACACTCTTGATTTTAGGTTGTGCAACCAATTCTTTTAAGTGATATAATTGTTTATCTGTAATTGCAACTCCAGCATAATTTTCGGCATAATTTAATTCTTGGTTAAAATTAGCGTCGTTATAAGCTTGGATAAAGACACGATCTACTTTCCAAGAAAGCCAATCAGCAGCAAAATAACGTTTAGCCCAATAAGGGTTATGATGACAAATATCGAAACTAACATGAGGGTTAGCTTTTTTCATACCAGCTATCATTTGCTGCACAAAACTAGTCAAACGGGCGGTACGATCAACTTTGCCTGGTAATTCGGCATAATAACCTAAATAATCATCCCACTGAACGGCATCAATGGTTGGATATTTCTGGACAAATTCTACTAAGATTTTTTTGAAAAAATTAGCAATTTCTGGATTCTCTACATCCAAAACATAGTGATCGATTCCACTATAGGTTTTATCGACTCCAGGCACAATCCATTTTTTAGAAATTGCCAAGTCAAAAATCGGACTATTTTTATCAATTTTAATACCCTTCTCAAAATAGGCGTGAACTTGCATTCCCTGTTTGTGAGCCTCGTCAATCAACCAATCTAACCATTGCTCTTGAAACTGATTCGGACAACTTTTATATCCGAGTGTTTGCTGCATGACAGTGCTATTGTACATTGTGCAACCATTACCCCAGACTCCATGAATAATCGTATTAATTCCTTTTTCGTGATAATAACGAACTCTTTCACGAATCGTTTGTTCGTCAGCATTATTAGTAATTTGGTAGCGACTTCAATAAATTCCTCTGATTACTTTTTTATCCCAAAGAGTTTGTTTTAATGGTGAGGCTTTGGCTCTTGGCTGTGGAGAGTTGCTAGATAGTGGTGATTGGGGCGTTACAGTTAATGGTGAAGCTTGTGGTTTGCTTGTTTGCGTATGGGGAGGATTAGTATTCTTATCTTTTTTGCTTAGCAGGCTTGGAGTCTGAGAATTGGTAGAATCTTGATTATTAGGTAAGAATTTACTAATATTTAGATGATCTAGATAGATAAACCACCAGTAACCAGCGCCTAAGATAGCTAGAATTAATGAGATTGGAACACTCGAACATCCACATCCATTTGCTTTTTTGGGTGACATAAGTAGTTAAATAAAATGAATTACCCCCCGATAAGTAAGAAGAGAACTGACTGAAGGTAATACTACCTTCTTTCTATTATTCAATTTTGTCAAGAATTGCTAAAAAGCGGAGGGAGATTGATGCGATCGCCTGCACTAGTTTTTCCTCTATCATCATAAAAGTGGTACGCAAAGCTTCATGACACTTAATAATTTCGGTAAAAGTTTGTTTTATTGCAGTGAAATTGAGGAAACCCTTGAGACAAAATGCTGCTGGGACAATCACAGTTCAGGAATTATTGTTCCTTAGACGACTATTATACGCAGCACTCTCAGTATCCCCAACCACTGAATTTAACTCAGATTCAGCAACGATAAGCTATTGTTAAAATTGTCTCTAGGTGAAGTACACAGCGATGTTTGGGCTGTTACTCCCAATTCTGTAAATACCTCAGAACTTCCACCGAAAATAACAAATTGAAAACGTCGCAGAAGATTTTAGACAAAGCTTACAAGTGAGCTAATGGTTCTCTTATCAGAAACAGACCCAGTCAAATTATCCTTGTAGCTGTAGCTAAAAAGTTGGGGCAAAAGCGTTTCACCTTAAAATAGTGTCAAACTTGTAAAAAGTTAGATAATGGCATGTAAACAGAACAACACCTCCGATAAAAAGGTTTGGAGGCATCATACTGTAGAGCGCACATGAATCGATTAATCGACAGTGTCCACCAAGAACTACTCCCCGATCTCCAGATCGAGAGCGTCGATCCTCACAACCCAGTGCAAGTCCGCCATATACCCGATCCTTGGCGGCTTATCGGAGCAGGAAACTACGCTGTAGTAGTTTATCACCCTGACTGCCCAAACTTAGTAGTGAAGATTTATGCGCCCGGCCGCCCAGGTTTTAAGGAGGAAGTGGAAGTATACCGTCGCTTGGGTTCCCATCCTGCCTTCTCTGATTGTCTGTATGCTCACGAGGGCTTCTTAATTCTGAAACGGCTATATGGAGTGACACTATACGATTGTATGCACCTTGGTATGAGAATTCCTAAACAAGTCATACAGGACATCGACTTTGCTTTGGACTATGCCCGTAACCGTAGTCTCTACCCCCATGATGTCCACGGTCGCAATGTCATGATGCACGAAGGTAAGGGACTAGTTGTGGATGTATCGGACTTCCTTCAGGAGGAAAACTGCTCGAAGTGGGATGACTTGAAGAAAGCATACTATTGGCTGTACCGCCCCCTCTTCTATCCCCTGCGACTACGGGTGCCCTACTTCGCCCTGGATGTTGTCCGCATGAGCTATCGCCTCATTATCAGGTTCAAGACCAGGTGCCAGAGGAGTCTTAGATTCCGCCGCTAGCACATCCCATGAGTAGAATCGAATTAGAGCTGATCATTGAGTGATAAGATCAGTTCATTTACAATTGAGCGAACCCGGTTCGTAAGCTCGACAAGTATTACTCGTGAAGTAAAATTACATGGCAAGCCTACTTGAAAGAATCACCATTAATCCCAAACAGTGTGGTGGTCGTCCCTGTATTCGCGGTATGAGAATTCGAGTTTCAGACGTGCTGGATTTATTTGCGGCTTCCCTGAGTTCTGAGCAAATATGAGATAAAATGCCTGATTTAGAGATGGACGATCTCAAAGCAGCCCTTGTGTATGCTGCGCGTAAGCTTGACCATCAGTTATTAGTTGCATGACAATCTAGATAGATGCACATCTGTCTCCTGCAATCGCCGTGTGGATTTCTAGTACCTTTGGAGTAACAGAATTAGCTCCGAGGATTTTGAGATTTTCAAGGCAGCAAAAGCTCAGGGAGTCATCTTGATAACCAAGGACAGTGACTTTGTTGATTTGGTAGACCGTCTGGGCACGCCACCACAAATCATCTGGTTAACATGCGGTGATACATCCTTTCACCTTTAGGGGACGGGATCGCCTGTGATAGTTGCGTCAGTCTTGAAGAAGTTAAGAACACGGACCTCAGAAACCGAATTGTTAATTTCTCAATAATAATTTAGCAATTTTATACAACATTATTA
>JAQYWN010000815.1 GCA_029379265.1 Rhizonema sp. NSF051 | reverse complement strand
GTATGCGCTATTACTTAGCCTAAAGTAATTTAATGATTCTTAATACATCAAGTTTTAATACCATGATATGCTGAATGTCATAAATACTATCAATGAGGTGATCAAGTTAAGAGCAATAAAGTTATTTCTGAATTTTAGAGGCAATTTAGAAAAATAGTCCAACTGTAATTGCAAAATCATGGATGCACAATAGTTTTAGTGCAGCGAAGAAAAGGCAAGGAAGTTGAGTTGAACAAACAAATGCATACTTAAGTAAATGCGGGAAAAACTAACATGGAAATAATTGCAAAGGAATGGCACAAAACAAATAAGAGATTATCCCAGCTTATTGCCAAGTCATGGTTGCCAGGAGAGGAAAAGCTCAAACATCAGATACTTCAAGATCCTAAGAATGCACTTGCTGAAAACGGTATTGATATTCCAGAGGGGGTAGAAGTTGTAGCTGATACTCGCTCTTTTAACTGCTCTATAGTACCTGATGAAAGGCAAGACTGGCCTGAAAAGATCATCTTTAAACTATCGTACCCACCACGACCAGCTGAAGTGACAGATGAACAGTTGAGCGATTGGGTAGAAGGGAAGGTCGAGCAACCCGCTCCCTATATTCCTCTAACTCTATGCTGAAGTGACAGAGGAACGGTTGAGCGACTGGTGTAGAAGGCAAGATTGTCCCAAATATCTAAAAAAAATTGCCTTGCCAGGGTTAGATTTCTATGTGAATATTCTTGCCTTATTACAACAATTACCGCTCCTCAAAATTAATTGGCTATGCTAAATAAACCAGAGTTTAAACGTTGTTTTCAAGTTGAGACTGTAGAATCAGAAGGTGTATTTCTAATCTCTGAGAGAAATACTTTTTTGCTTGACGGTCGTCTATACGAACTGTTAGCTCCTTTGCTTAATGGCCAGCATAGCGTTGACGAAATTGTTGATGAAATTATCCCCCATCTGCTGCCAGAAAAAGCATCTGCTCAAGAGTTTATCATTGCTGGTGCCAAGGTTTATAATGCTTTAATGCAGATGGAGCAAAAAGGCTACATTGTCCAAAGTGATGAAACCATACCATCTGCATTAGCAGCCTTTTGCGATACTTTGAACGTTAATCCACAAGAGGCTAACCGCCGATTACAGACCACAAAAGTAGCAGTAAAAACCTTCGGTTCTATTGCTACCTCAGAATTTATTTCCGCCCTTGAATCGCTGCACATTCAAGTATCTGATGAAGGAGACATAGTGGTAGTCTTGACCGATGACTATCTCCATGACGGTCTGGATATCTTAAATCGACAAGCATTGCACCTCTCATCTCCTTGGGTACTAGTCAAACCTGTGGGAACTGTTGTTTGGATTGGACCAATATTTTATCCGGGGAAAACTGGTTGTTGGGAGTGCCTAGCTCAGCGCTTGCGAGCCAATCGGCCTGTCGAAGCCTTCATCCAAAGACGCAAGGGTATTTCAACGCCTTTATCAACTCCTCTGTCTGTCCTTCCTTCTACATTACAAACCGCACTAGGTATGGCAGCCACTGAAATCGCCAAATGGATTGTCCAAGGAGAGAATAAACAGCTTGAGGGAATTTTATTAACCCTAGATACGATATCATTGCAAACCCAAAAGCACATCCTGGTTAAGCGTCCCCAGTGCCCTTGCTGTGGAGAACTAGGGTTGAATGCGAAACCCTCGCCCATTGTTCTGGGAAACAGGAAGAAAACTTTCACAACAGATGGAGGACACCGTTGTGTTTCTCCGGAAGAAACCTTGAAGAAATATCAACACCATATTAGCCCAATTACAGGAGTTGTCCGAGAACTAAGGCAGTTATCCCAAGGGTCAAATGGTTTAACCCACACTTATGCTGCCAGACATCATTGCGCCACAATGTTCGATAATTTAGATGCCTTGCGCCAAAATATCGGAGGCAGAAGTGCTGGTAAGGGTAAGACTGATATTCAAGCTAGGGCAAGCGGGTTTTGTGAAGCTATTGAGAGATACTCTGGAATCTTTCAAGGAGACGAAATCAGGCACAAAAGCAATTACCAACAAATGGGAGAAAGAGCTATTCATCCCAATACTTGTATGAATTTCAGCCAAGAGCAATATAGAAATCGCCAAGAATGGAATGCTAGCTGTTCTAGCTGGTTTCAAAAGGTTCCAGAACCATTTGATGAAGAAAGAGAAATGGAATGGACGCCTGTTTGGTCTCTAACTCATCAAGAATTTAAATATCTGCCCACTGCTTACTGCTATTTTGGCTATCCACAATCTCCAAAGCCTAATTGTTGGGCTGACTCCAATGGCTGCGCTGCAGGCAATACATTGGAAGAGGCTATTTTGCAAGGTTTCATGGAGTTAGTAGAACGGGACTGTGTAACCTTATGGTGGTATAACCGTGTTAAAAGACCGAGATTAGACTTAGATAGTTTTAATGAACCATATTTTCAAACCCTAAAGGATTATTATAAAACTCTGCATCGTGATATTTGGGTTCTGGATATTACCAATGATCTGAATATTCCTACTTTTGCCGCCATTTCGAGAAGAATAGACCGAGAGGCAGAAGACGTCATCTTTGGCTTCGGTACCCATTTTGACCCGAAGATTGCTATTCTCAGAGCGCTAACTGAGACAAACCAGTCACTCCCTGCAGTTTTACTAGCTAATGCTGATGGAAGTACCCAATACCCGTCATCCGCCGATCCTCTGGCTATAAATTGGTGGAAAACCGCTACCGTGGAAAATCAGCCTTACCTGCTTCCCAATGAAAACGCTGTTGTAAAAGTATCTTCTGATTATTCCCAACTTTGGAGTGATAATCTCCTGGAAGATGTCATGAACTGCAAGCAGCTTACTGAGAAGAATGGCATGGAAATGCTGATTTTGGATCAAACCCGTCCTGATATCGGGCTGAAGGTGGTGAAGGTGATTGTTCCAGGAATGCGTCTATTCTGGAAACGGTTAGGCGCTGGAAGGCTTTATGATATTCCTGTTCAATTGGGTTGGTTGGAAAAGCAACTGGTAGAGAATCAACTTAACCCTTTTCCAATGTGGATGTAACAGATGATTGAGGGAATAGGTAGAGGATGAACTATGCTTAAAGGATATCAAATCATTGATGCAAATTCTCATGTACTTGAGCCGAATGATATGTGAGAAAAGTGATTATTTAGAATGGTCCCAAGTTTTTTTTAAACTCAGAGACTAACTCAACGCCAGTGCTTGTAGCTTTGAGGACGCGGTTTTTAGTTTTGCTCCCAATCGATATCGAACCCAGGCATAAACCGTTCCATACTCGATATGAAGTCCATGCTCTTGTTTAAACCACTCGACTATTACACCATAACTAGTGAAGCCTTTTCTTATTTCCAACTCCTGCTTTAGTGCTGCGATAGCGAGAAAATAATTTAACAACGGGCGCTTTTACAAGTGATCGCGTCGAAGTCTTAAAAATCCTTTCTACTCAAGCCGCCATCTCCATTGAAAATTCCCATCTCTATGAACAGTTAGAGGATTACAACCGGACTTTAGAACACAAAGTTGAAGTAATGACCCCTGGTCAAACTGAATAACTGCAACGTCTCCGCCAAGTTCCAAGAGACAACAATTCTAAAAACCTTTGAAAACATTCACGCCTCTTGGTGGGATAACTCGGAGAAAAAACTATACCCGCTTAAAGGTTCCACGACACCGTACAAATAAAAATTATCCCGCTGCCACTGGCTTAATACCAATTCACGAAAGTCTTGATACAAATAATATATTTC
>JAQYWN010000814.1 GCA_029379265.1 Rhizonema sp. NSF051 | reverse complement strand
AATATCGTAGTAAGATGTAATATAGTTTTTGTTAACTATATATCTTGGCTGCTAAGGCGGTAAGGCGTAGGTTTCACAACTCTGTGCGATCTAAAAAAATCAACGCAAATTTCATTAAAAAGCAAAACCCACTAAGTCATCCAACTAGCGGGTTGCAGGTTTATTTGTCTTAAAAACCACGGCAAGTTCCAGGAAAAGCTTCGCAGAGCTTTTTGGTTAACCGCAATTTATACAACCACAATAGCAAATTCTGCGATCGCCTGACAACTGGGAGTTACGAAGTCAAAAAAAACGGGAAACTAAAATGACAACTCTCACCCTAACCACTACAGTTAACGAGGCACAAGAATCTATTTCACGAAACCAATTTTCCAGCCTCAATGAGTTCGAGTCTTTTATTCGTAACAACTTCATGGAAGGAAGTGGAATTGATCCAGCACTATTCAATTCGATTGAGTTTCACCAAGACATTGAAACTGGTTATGGTGGTGATGTGTATGCCCCAATTCATGAAGCGTTGGGATGGGAGTACAAGAGATTTGGATTCAAGTCAAACGAACCGCTTTATGCTGCATTTCTTAAAAACGAAGATGGTTCAATCTGGCAAGTAATAGTGAGTCAGTGGGATGAGGAAAAAGAGCGTCCATACAAGTATTTAGCACCAAAGAATGGAGGCGATCGCGCTTACTTTCCACCCGTACCACCAGAAATTCGCAGGCGCATTGGCACTCGTTATGGACTTGAGGTTCCATCAGACGGGAGTTTTTGGGAGTGGCTCAAAGAAATTGATATCCCCAAGCTGATCACTGAGGGAGGTAAAAAGAGCTTGAGTGCGCTTTCTCAAGGGTACGTTGCGATCTCCCTCTATGGGTGTCGCTGCGGAGCAAAGGTTGAGGACGAGCAAGGTAACAAAGTTGACCCATACTTAATTCCCGATCTTCAACCGTTTGCAGAGGAATCTAGTAAATGGCTCTTCGCCTTTGATCGAGACGAGAAGCAGAAAGCACAAATTGCCGTTGCCCAAGGGAAAAAGCGACTAACTCAAGCCCTGCATCTCAATAACTGTTTGATTGGTGACATTGAGTGGAAGACCGCTCAAGGCAAAGGTTTAGACGACGTTATGGTACACAGTGGTAGCAGTATTTTTGACGCTGCATACATAAAAGCGATACAGCGTTTGGAACGCCAATTTTCAGGGCATGAGAAATTAAAAGATCTGCCGAAGAAAACAGTTCTACCAACAGCAAGTAGAATTGCTCGTGAAATTGCTAAGGACTATGGAGGAAAACTGCTTTGGAATAACGAACATAAAACGTGGATGGTGTACGAAATCTACGGTCATCAAGGTGTTTGGAGCATGGTGGACGAGCATTATGTAGAAACGCTCTTCCAAAATATCTTGCAAGGTTGGGGTATCATTGACTATGCAACCGATGCTTACATCGTCAATATTCGTAAATTTATTAGCCGCATCCTTGTTACTTTTCAATGGAATGAGCGCAAGGGGATTCTACCGTTTGAAGATGGAATAGTTGATATTGAAACGGGTAAGTTTGAACCGCATTCACCCGAAAATCGGCTGACATGGTGCTTGCCTCGCAAGTACAATACTCCCTTAATTTCAGACTGGGGAACAATTCGCTTGTGGCTCACCGAGGCGTGGTCTGATGAGCAAGACCGGGAAACGTTACTCTGTTTCGCAGCGGCAGTGATTCGGCAACGGTACGATTTACAAAAATTCCTGTACCTAGTTGGCACAGGTGGTAGCGGCAAAGGAACTTACTCTCGCCTTCTGCAAGCCGTAATCGGTGATCAAAATGTATGGTCGGGCAAGATTGAAAATCTGTCTGACAAAAATGATTGCGCTTATTTAGTCGGAAAACCGTTAGCAATATTCGCCGATCAAGATAAGGTTACTAATGGGTTGCAACTGTTCAAAAATTTGACGGGACAAGACAACATCTTGGCAAAGCGGCTTTATAAAGACAGTTTCAACTTCATCTTTACTGGTCTTTCCTTGATTACGGCGAATGCCCCCGCTCTTTTAGGGGCTGGTAGCTGGATTAAACGCCGCGCGATCGTGGTGAATTGTAACTATCAGCCAACAAAGGAACGAAACCTCGATGCTGAATTTGCTCCAGAGATTGCAGCATTTACTCGTTACCTATTGAGCATACCTAACGAACACATTAATCGCATCTTGAGAGATAATCGGCCTACCAGCGGTAGTGTCACTCCAGCTTTTTGGGAACTGGCCCAACGACAAGATTCTATTGCCGCATGGCTTGAAGAATGTGTGGTATTTGAGGAAGCAGCATTTACCTCCGTGGGTAAAAACAAAGATGAGTTGCGGGATAATGATTACATGCCAGATTTAGGTACTTTGTTTGGGTCTTACCACCACTTTTGCCGAAACACAGGGTTACAAGGCAAGAGCTTGACTAACTTTGCCCCTGAACTTGAGGAGCTATGCCAAAAAGTTTTGGGTTACAAGTTCGTGCATAGACACCGCAACGTTACTGGAGTAAGAGGCTTTCAGGGTATCCGCCTGCGTCGAGAGACGGAGCGCCAGATTTCTGACAACCTTTTACTTGTCAGCGACAACCTCACTGACAACCATTCTGACAACCGTGAAGCCTTATCTAGCAAGACTTCTGACAACCCTGACAACCTTTTAGAAAAAAATATTTTACACAAAAGTGATGAAGTAAAAGTCTGTGCAACATCACCTCCAGCATCGCTTGTCAGTCCAGATCCACTACTAGCAATCGATTCTCAAAAAATTATGGAAAAAGGTTGTCAGGGTTGTCAGGACGACTTTCAAAACAACCAAATACCAATACTTTCACCCACTGACAACCCTAAAGAAGGTCAGATGTCAGATACCAAACCTGACAACCCCACCAATGGAGTTGTTGCTATTGAGAAGCAACCTGGAGTAACTTCCTCAATGGACACGGCAGGCGATCGCTCAGAGCCAGAAGAATTACCACTTTTGCAAAACTCCTATCCAAATGTTTCATCCCAAAATGTAGAAATATCGTGGACAACCACGCTTAGCCCTGGATCTACAATTCTTTTTCAACATCAATACTTAGATGGGTGGCGAAAGGGAGTGATTGAGGAGGTCATTATCGTCAATGGAATTTTTGTAAAAGCAGTTATCCAAGCAAATGTGAAAAAGCGTGGCAAATTGATAAAGCATAGCTTTGACGTACATCGCGACGATTGGATAAAACGACGCTTTAGATGATGGGAGATAATTCGTAGATATAGGAGTCCTATTTGATTTTTGAACAAGACTGCGAAATAATAAGGTGGGGTATTGAAGTCTAATATATTGGACTTTGGACAAAAAAGATTGTTCGCGTAAAATTTACGCGAACACTTATAAGGACGTAACTTTTCTATCTCAGTCCATAAGGTAGCTGAGTCAAACAACCGTATAACAAGAAAAATTACGCAGCTTTCAAAGTTTGCTTGTTCGATTTTTTTCCTTTTTTGATGACAGGATGCTTAGATCGTTTTGGTTGAGTTTGACCAGCTGGAAGATAATGCCCAATAGTCCTTTTTCTTTACCCAGGTCTTCTAAAGTGTGGTAGTATTGGGGTTCAAAGCATCACCATCTTTTAAACGTAAACTTTGCCAGTTATATTCTGAAAGAATGCTGGAAGGTTTGTCTAAGGGGGAGGGCCTGCGACTGTATCACAACCAATTGAGAAGGCAGAGGGCAGAGGGCAGAAGGCAGAAGGACCCCTGCCTGAAGAC
>JAQYWN010000813.1 GCA_029379265.1 Rhizonema sp. NSF051 | reverse complement strand
TTATACGTATTTACTTATCTTTACATACTTTGGTTTTTTCACCTCGTTCTACTTAATTTCCCCGGAATCAATCATTTGATTTAATACGTATAGGGCATCTTTAACGATGCGATCGCCCTGTGCGGGAACATTACGATTAAACCCAACTTGCAATACTTCACCATTCAGCTTTATCTGATAGCTGTGCATAGTCTGCATTAACTGTCCTCCTTTAGCAACTGATTTACTATGACATGGACATGGAAGATGCATATTCCACCGGAGCGATACTTAAGAACGACGGCTTACCTGAGGTAAAATCCACGTCTCAAGGCTTCAATTCTTTTATGGATTGGTGGATGAGTATGTTTTAACCAGTGAAAAGTTCCTGTGTCTTCTTTCATCGCCACCCGAATCCATAAAGTAGACATTTGTTCTTTATTTGTTTTGGGTGGTAGAAAAGGTAAGCGGTCAAGCATCGCTAGGGCTGATACCATATCATCAACACTCGTTAATCTTGCCGCAACCGCATCAGCATGATATTCTCGCCAGCGACTATGCCAGAAAGTTAACAATGTGACGAGAAATTTTGTAATCGTCGGCAACATCATTAAAATAATCCAAACCGACACACCCACAAAAAAAACTGTAGCCTGTTGCCAATTACCCAAAAGACCATATATTAAACCTGCCGCTAGCATTAGTAAAGCCACAAATCTTCCGAAATACCACACAATCAGCAGCATTGGCTTAAAAAGGATCAACATCACACCGTCCAAAGCAGATGACAGTAAGGTTTTTGCCATTGTGTCTAAATTTGCAATATGCCCTAACTCGTGTGCCATCACAGCAGCAACTTGTCGTTGATTTAATTGCTTGATTAAACCAGTAGTGGCAACAACCATTGCATAAGAACGAGTTGCACCCACCGCATAAGCATTCGGATTGTCATCACACAATTCAATTCCTACTACCGGAGTTCTGGGTAAACCTTCGGCTTTCGATAGCTCTTTAACTGCCGCACAGAGCCATTTCTCATCTTGTGAATATAATCCCTCTTCGTGTATTAAATGTGGGTTAATGACCCTGATTTTTCTTTGGTTAATGTAAGAAGGAACAGCAGCAAAATATCTGTACATTGTTGTCATGACCCAGTATATACTAGGTATACCAATACAACCTAAAAAGAATAGACCGATAACAAAATTGACAGCACCTTGCTGAAATAACAGCCATCCATAGTAACTGGCATAAACTCCATAGCTGAAAATACTTAAACAAAACAACATCATGATTGTAATGACAGCGAAATTTCCTCGAGCATTTCTAAACTTCATAACTTTCCCCTTGTATATTTGAAGAACTAATTCATGGAAATGACAGATGAACGACAATACTGGTAGGGGCGAACGGCTGTTCGCCCATATATGATTTATGCAAAGTTAAGAAACTCCTCTTTTACCAGATGATTAGATCTGGATTTTCAAAATCTGAGTTTTCAAAATCCGAATTTTCAACCACTTCCTCTAAATTATTCATGCCACAAAAGTAACAATCATCAGTCTGCAAATACTCAGTATTAGTCTTACGCCATTCATTAACGGGAAACTCATAAATCCAATCAATTCCGGAATCAACATTCAAAAAACCACTTACCATCCCGTGAATCACACCGACGCCTGTACTTGCACAGATACTATTTAACCAAAATACTGCTGGATCATTTACCCCTTCTAAATAACCCGCACCCGCAGTCATTTGATTCATCTCCAATGGTGCAGACTCTAAAGCGGCGCGTTGCAGGTTGATGATATTACCACACATTAAACACCAACCACCCCCCACAGGAGGAACGGTGATTCTGCAATACATTCGTGGTGTATTGTCTGGTTTTACGTCTATATGAGTTCCCAAACACACCAACGGACGCATGTATTGCAACGCTAATTCTTGAGCCGTTTTCCTTGAAAGATGATTATCAGTCGCTACTACAATTAAATCGCACGTCGCTATTTCTTGCTTGCCTAATTCACTTTCAATTCCAGTTGCTATTGTTTGGACACAGGAATCCTCTGGGTAAATTTTTTGAATCAGATGCTTGACATAATGGACTTTATACCACTGTTGTTGTACCATTTCTTCTGTAGCACCGGGCATTCGATTGAGGTTAACTGTCTCCAATTTATCAGGATCAACTAATACCCAATTCTTTACACCCAAACGCCCCAATAATTCTGCAAAAATGGAACCAATACCGCCACAACCAATTAATCCTATTTTTAGTTGATGAAGAACCTTTTGATTAGCCGAACCAAATATTTTTTGCCGAAGAAACATCAAATCTGTGTTATTCATCACCTCTTGAAAGTTAGAGACGTCAAACAATGAATGACAGAAATCTACAGGCTCAAACCTCAGTCCTTTTCTATCCCAAATCCGAAATTGACCAAATTGTAAATTTTCGTCAAATACACCGGAAATCAAATGAGGCTCCTCGGGAAAATGAGATGAGATGAAACGCGCATATTCCGACTCATAGCGATCGTCAACATGGGAAAAATCAGGGATTCCTCCGCTAGCATGAGTATGAATGTGAACGATATCTAAACCTGCCTGAAGATGATTTTCTAGTAAGTAGGAATGAAAATGCTGTTTCAATACTAATCCACTTGCCGATTGATGTTCGTAACAGTCAGAAGCTGGAACAACCCAAGTTTTAGGAATATAGCGAACTTTACGTTCTGAAACTTGATGGCGTTGACAAAAGAAAAAACCAATGACTTCTTCATTAAACATCCGAGATTTAACCATTGATTTCTGAAAATCACACCACATTTTTGGTGGTATATGCAGGGAAATAGCAGAAGATTTTTGCATAGTTAGTTATTGATTGTTAGTTGAGATATTTATGTAAAGGCTCGTAGTTAGTGCTTCAGCGCTATGATATGTATGGCGCTGAAGCGCCAACTACAAACCTTTATTTATTTGTGCCCACCGACTTAAACTCGAATCAATCTTCACTATTAATCGCGTGACGTGCGGTTACAAACAAAGTCGCAAGATTATGACCATTTTCAGCATTATTACTGGGTTTCCAAGAATTTAACCAGACATCGTGGTTAAATCCTCCCCCCAATCCTACGCAGTACCAGTACCATCCTTCTTCACTCAAAAATGGCGCACCATAATAACTTTGTCTGGTAAAATGATGATCTCCTTCTCCGACAGTATTCCACGGGTAATTTAAATAGCAGCCAATAGGAGGAAGTCGCGGATAATCTCGCGGCAACAAAAACAAAATATCTGTGTTGGAGACTGCAAATTTTTTGGAAGATAAAGGCATTCCCTTAATCAGAACAGCAGTATATTTGATATCGCCTACAGTCTTGTTACCAACAATCACATTTTTAGCTACTTTTTCTAACAGCTTGAGTTCTTCTATCACTCGCTGATTTGGTTTGGAGCCTGATTTTTCTTGACTAATTGTAATTGCCATACTTCACCTGAGAAATTAAAAATTTTCAATTACACAATCGGAGAATCTAAAATCTAAAGTCACATTACCCTTTGACAATTTTAGGTACCGTCCAAACCTTTGAACCTTCTTTAAGTGCTTCGTTATTTTTCAGAGGACGAGTACCACCAAAACCTTCCTCCATCACGTCATCTTGACCAATTTCTGGCAATTTTTTCCTTAATTCTTCCACTGTTGTACCTTGTGGCAAATCAACCAGTTTACCGTTAACAACTGCTCTCATGTTCTTTCCTCACTTTTTTCTAATTATTAAGT
>JAQYWN010000812.1 GCA_029379265.1 Rhizonema sp. NSF051 | reverse complement strand
CCCTTTTCCTGCACCCTCTTGACAAAAGTGCAATTGCTTTAACCTCTCACGGATGCCCAACGCCAGACCAATAGCCGTTAATTTTTCAGCTAGTCTTTTCGTCTTTCGTGCCCAAGGTGCGATCACATTGCCTAATCTCTCTGTGAAAATACGCCTTTTACATAGTGCGTTAATGCAAAAAAACTTCTGCACCCGCAACTGTAAAGTAATACTGTAATCTGCCCACGGTAAATCAGTTAATTTGCGCTCGTAACAACTATGAATTCGTGCTTGTTAGCCGTTGACAAAGTGGGCACTGAGCATTAGTTTTTGTTGAGGACGCTATTAAAGTAATTTGATGAGTTACTTCGGACAATTGGCAATTTTCAAGTTGAAAAAGAGCTTTATCGGGTAATAATTGACATACTAGTTTCTCGCCAACACTAGCTGTTGAAGTCATAAGTTTGAAGTCGGAAGTTTGAAGTTAGTAATTTAATTATATCCTTTTTCCTTGTTCCTTCTCCTTCCTTCTGCCCTCTGCCTTAAAACGAGTTTCCGTGTTGATCACCAAAAGCTGACAAGAACCACATTATGGTTGATAATCCCGACATGCGGTCACGATAAGACAGAAAACGTGATGTTGCGTTTGGCTACAACCCTTGTGCTTTGAATCAAAACATGAGAAAAATTCTGAAGCATAAACAGAGCAGGAATTAACGCTTTCTCCAAGCTTTCAGCCAATAACCAACACGAGGCTTTGCATCAAATCATGAGCGTGTGTTTAATTTATGAACCATAACCAGAGAATGAGTTGAAAAAACGTATGACGACAAAACTTGTACAAAATGACCGTGTAAAAATAGCATTTTTATAAACTTTTATTCCAAGATATGGTTCAAACGCTCTAATTATGCTTCAAAACCTTTGTTTTAATGTACATCTAAGTTTAACTATCATATTTCAGTGCTTGCGCGATCGCGCAGTTGAGGAGCGATCACCACTCCAATCCTTGCGCTCATAGCAATGATAATCAGAGAGTCAGGTGGTAGACGAGCGTTGCTCGTCTACCACCTCTTATCCCCCTGGACGATAATCATTATTAATAAAAAACCTCGAACATCAAAAGTGAAGTATAAATTGAGTACCTATGCTCTGAAGTATATAACGAGCTAAAAGTTCATTTTATAGTGCAAGTCACAACCCTTGATGTTACGTTTGGTTGGTCAAGCTATGGTTGAAAATTTTGGTCATGCAGTTCTTGAAATCACACGTAGATGGTTCGCAAGCCCTTGTAAGTGAAGAAATCGTGTTCAATATGGAAACGACTTTTCAAGAGTTTCATAACCTCGCTCAAATCTTTCGTGTAGCGGTTAGCCGCGACTCTTGTGTCTTCCACAGTCTTGCCATTTCTCTTCAGCCACTCATAAGCATCACAAACCAACTGAGCATGTACCAGTGTAGGAATAGGATAGGCGGGATTAGCGTAAAAGTACTCTTGAGCATCACCTTTAACCTTCAGTTGCCCAGTAAAATTACAAGTCGTCTTGTCCACATATTCAAACTGGCTTGAAGTAAGGTGAATTTCAGCCATACGTCTACCAGTGACGATCGCCAGTGCAATACTCACCTTTTTCCAATCAGGTGCTTTCAGTTTATCCAAGCCATTTAACACCGCCACAGCAAATTCATAGATTGGCTTGAAACTGACAATTTCTTTCTCTTCTTTCCGTTCAGCTAATCTTCTCTCTTGAAGTCCTTTTTTCTGTGCTGTCAAGTCAGTAATTTGATATCTAATTTGCTTCAAAAGCATCTCCAGAGAGAATCGCAGTTGGTCATAGTATGGGCTTGCAGCTTCTGCCCCAACCAATTCGGTTAATAAATTCTGAATGTGTGTTCGGTACCGTAACTTTGTAGTGAAAGCAAGTCCCCCGTCTGCCTCCTGACCCTCACGATTGTCTAGAAAGCGAATCACGCGGTAAGCCAGT
The DNA here is from genome assembly GCA_029379265.1 of Rhizonema sp. NSF051. Taxonomy (GTDB): domain Bacteria; phylum Cyanobacteriota; class Cyanobacteriia; order Cyanobacteriales; family Nostocaceae; genus Rhizonema. The sequence continues at coordinate 1,810 of JAQYWN010000812.1, read as the reverse complement.
GCGGCAATATCACCGTGTATTTTCTCGTTCTACTTTCCATTTCTGTAGTTAGCTTGAACAACAGCACGGAAGTCCTTATAAAGCTTGGTAGTCCAATCGCTCAAATCTTCATTGACATTAAGAGCAATTGTTTGCTTCGTGATTCGATTAGTCTCAATCACTTCTATGGGAGTGTCGGGGATGAGTGCAACAATCACTCTTTCAGCTTTAGTAGCTGATATCAATCCTCCTATCAATTCATCTTTTTTCATTTTGCTCTGACCGGGAATGATGCCAGATGCCAGTTTCTTCAATGCGGGGACGGACATCATCTCTAAAGTTGGTTGGTCAAACTTGGCTATGCTTTCCCGCTTCTGATTCAGTTCATTAATAGCCGTTGTCATATCGAGCAAAACCTCCCCCAGTGGCGAACACATACCGACCATTTAGCAATGACTGTGAGACTTTGTTTAGCAGGGACTCAACAATCGGATAGCACATAACCCACTCGGACAGCGAGTGCGCCACAGTATCACCAATCTCCAAAGTCGTAGTCCCATGCCTGTATAGACAACTGTGTTTACCATCGCCAGTAGGCTTAGAATTCCGCAAGGCTGATTCGATGTTTTCTTTTCTGAACTGAAGTCCCCCTCTGTCTTCTCGACATAGAGCAATAGACAAGCTGTCGATGATGGCTTTCATTCCGTTACCACTACCTGGCGTCTGTTCAATCGCTTTGGGTAATCGACCGACTTTGTAAGTGCTGAAAGTGATTGTCCCTCCCCCCAGGTCGAGGATGTCAAAGGTTTTGATGTCCTCTGGGATATGCCTTAAGGCTTCTAAGGCAGCGCCATAACCCTCAGGGAACAAGTAATCAGTGTTGGCGATTTCAATCTCGAATACTTGACCGGAACAAGTAAAACTCTTGACACTCTGTAAAATTTTGGCAATGTCATTTTTTTTAGAAGATGAGAGCGAGAGTAGCCGCAAGGTAATTTTTAACCTTGCTGGCTTGGCTTTGTACTTCCTCTTACCTGCTATGTCAGTAAGCAAGTCAGGATGAGAGGTTAAGGCACCAATCAGCCATACGTCAAGCCGTTTGATTTTGTTATCTCTACAAGCTTCAATCAGATTTCCATTCAGGGAATGAGCGACTTGACCAACTGCAAAATTCTTGCTCCCAATTGAGAAGCATCCACTTATCCCCAGTGGCAATTCACTAACCACCTCTTTGAAGATGGTAGTGAAAGTATCGGAGTATTCACTATTGATTACAAACTTACAGTTGGCACTACCCGCGTCAAGGTCAAGATTGATGTTGACGATTTTGTTCTGCGACTCCTGACGCTTCCTGGGTGCTTTGCTAATAACTTCTTTGCTCAGTCGATTTATGTGCAGTTTAATGTCACCCAATGTTTTTTACATTACCATATGAGTGTCACCTCATCCTCTCTTTATCCTCTACACCCGACCTCACCTACTGGGGGGAGTGAATAGTTACGTTTTTTGACGTTCTAATGCTATCGATAATTTGCATTAATACTGATCGAATAGCTAGTAGTTCAGATGGCGGATTACCGAGATACTGTGCAGAGCTACGATCAATTATATTGTTATAAGCGTTCAATGCTGCCAGTAATCGAGTTGCATTAACTCTACGATACCTCACTTCTCCTTGCTGCCGAATTGTAGTGAGTCGGAAATTTTTCAGCAAGCCTCGTAAGCTATCTGTAAGTTGTTCAGCCTGCTGAACTGTCGGACCTCCCTGCACTTCAGTTAATGCCCTCGTAATTTGCTGACTCGTTGGGGCTACTTCTGTAGATCGCGATGC
>JAQYWN010000082.1 GCA_029379265.1 Rhizonema sp. NSF051 | reverse complement strand
CCCTGCTCAAGAACTGCAAGCCTTCATGAGTCAACGTCTTATCTGAACCGTATTGCCGCATAACCTTGTACGCGAATGGGCAGATAGTTTAGGAACTGATAGCGATCGCTCTAGGAACGGACGCCCCTTAACAACTGGGAGGAAGTTCTGTAGATTCTCGGCTTTCATTGAGCTTACGCCAGATGAACATGTATGTAATTCAAATGACAATCGCTATATTTAAATCTTTGTCGGATCGTCACTTACCTTAACAATCAGCTTGCCAAAGTTTTTCCCTTGTAATAAACCCATGAAGGCTTGGGGGGCGTTTTCCAGATTCTCTACAAGGTCTTCTTTATACTTGAGCTTACCTTCGCGCAACCACTGAGAAACATCGTTTAAGAACTCTGACTGACGGTGTAGGTAATCACCGACAAGAAAACCTTTGATTAAGGCACGTTTAACCAATAGTGGCATTAAGTTAGGACCAAGGGGAGGACTTTCTGCGTTATATTCTGAGATTAAACCAACTAATGGTATTCTTGCTCCAAGATTAAGTTGCTGCAACACGACTTCTAAAATTGGACCTGCAGTATTGTCAAAGTAAACATCAATACCATTAGGACAAGCTGCTTTCAGTGCTGAACTTAGTTCTTGAGTTTTGCGATTAATACAAGCATCAAAACCCAACTCTTTCACCGCGTAATCGCTTTTCGCATCACTCCCAACTACCCCCACTACCCGACAGCCTTTGATTTTGGCAATTTGACCGACTACAGAACCGACTGCTCCAGTTGCAGCAGAAACAACAACCGTTTCGCCTGACTTGGGTTGCCCAATATCAAGCAGAGCAAAATATGCAGTCATTCCGGGCATACCAGTTACGCTCAAAGCATAGGATATGGGAGCTTGATTTGGGTCAAGAGAGCGCAATGTTTCCCCTTTCGATATCCCATAAGCTTGCCAACCGTCATAACTAAGCACAAAATCTCCGGTAGAGAATTGGGGATGGTTAGATTTCACCACTTGGCTAACTGTACCACCGACCATTACTGATCCCAACTTTACTGGAGCCGCATAAGATTCGCGATCGCTCATACGACCACGCATATAGGGATCGAGGGACAGATAGATCGTGCGGTTGAGAACTTCGCCTTCTCCTGGTTCTGGAATTGGCGTTTCGACTAGGGCGAAATCACTCTCTTTTGGTTCTCCGACTGGGCGGCTTTTGAGTAAAATTTGTTGGTTGGTTGAACTAGTCATTCAGTATTCCTGCCTATTTACTTGATTATTTTTGTCTGCAAACTACAACTTGTAATCATTGGATTGAGAATCTTGAAAAGAAAAAGAGTATTGAGAAAAGCATGGCATCTGCCTTTCTTTATAAAAATGGGAACAGATAGATCACTAACGACTGAATGCCTACTCCTCTTCTTCCTCCCAGTCTTGCCAGTATTGTGGGGGTGCATCTCCGCACATTTCCACAATCTTTGGTTCTTCAACTTTGCTCTTTGGGGGATGAATTTCCTCTAATTGCACGTCAAACTCCCACCTGTCACCGAAGTCATAAAGATATGTGATTTTAGCACCAGGCTCTAGAGACAAATCACCAATGTGGACTTTAGTTGCAAATGGAGGTATTTCCATGTATGGATGACCAATCTTGCTCGTACAACCAAAACGGTCTTTGTAACTAAACTCGTACAGGTGATCGCAGTCAAAGTCAAAAGCGTTAAGAATCGTCTCAGCAAACCAGCTTAATTCTTGTCGAGCTGATATAGCAATGCGTCTCCATGCCCCACCAACCACAGACACTTTAAAAATATAGATTCCATCTCTAAATTCTAGCTGCGGAATAACTAGGTTATTCTCCCATTCTGGGAAAAAAGGTTGGAAATATGGTTGGAATTCTCCGAAAGTAATATTCAAAAACTCTTTGTCATCTTCATATTCCTCTTCTGCTAGTTCCTCATCGCTATTTTCCTCTAATTCTCCGTGAGTTGAAATTGTAAAGAGTAACTTCAACATCGCGCTGCCGAAAGGTAAAAGTTGTAAACTAGCAATTTGCCAACCTTTACCCTTTTGAGGTTTTCCTGATTTTAACGATAAGAAACCAAACGAATCCAACAAGGCAATATTATGATAACCAGGGCAATAGTTAAACCCATCTTTATCTTGCTCTTTAGCACATTTTAAACCTGGCTCTGGAATTCGTTGCCAAAACATGAGAATGTTATATAAGTTCCCCAATCGATTGGGGCGTTCTCCTAAAATTTCCTCATTTCCCCAAAGTAACCAACTTTCTAGTAAAGTAAAATAACGTTCTGTGAAGTTGAGGCTCAACCAAGATTGGTATATTGCTTCGTTTATCACTAGTAATTGCTTCTTGCCCTCAGTTTTGATTCGGCATATTCCAGAACAACGCAATAACAAATAAAGTCCATTTATGTATGGATAAGATTTCTGTACGGGGCGTTTGAGTTGAATTTCGATGGGATGGCTGAGTTTGGAATTGATTTGGGCCAAAACTTTAAGAGGAAAAAAATTATTAATGCTACTGACTTCTATACCGAGCGGTTGCAGAAAATCTACACATGTTTGAAAATCCCGTATAATCGTACTAGGTTGATTTTCATCAATAGTTTGTTGGTGCAGGAGTTGTTGTTCTTCTTCTGTGAGGATGGAAAGTCCAGAATTGGAGCGATCGCAAGTTTGTGTAAACAATTCTTCCATAACAAAGACATAAGGAGGCTGTAGGTACAGAGTTTGCCCGAACCCATCTGAATCATTATAAGATCGCTCTATTGATATACCAAGAAATTTTAGCCTGATGAATAGTCTTACTGACTTGCAGATGCTACTTGTCGATTCACCTATCGGTACTGTCTTACCTGCCATTACTCAAGTTAATCTTCCCAACTGGTGGTTAGCAGGAGGTGCGGTGAGAAACACAGTTTGGCATTCAATCTTTGGTGACGACTGTAAGTTATTTATCAAAGACTTTGATATTGCATTCTTTGATATAGAAGGGGAACGATCCCAGGAACAAGCAGCCAAGGCAATCCTCATAGAACAATTTCCTAACCATCAATTTGATATCAAAAATCAAGCTAGTTTTGCTCGTTGGCGTGTTGGTCGTAGAACCTACAACAGTACTGAAGATGGGATCACAGATTGGTTACATACTGCGACTGCGGTAGGAGTTAAACTTGATGCACAAGGGCAATGGCAATTTTTTACCCCTTACGGTTTAGATGACCTTTTTGCTGGGATCGTTCGACCGACGCCAGCACATACTTATGACCAAAATGCTGAGCAAAAAGCTGCTGAGTTTATGCAAAAATGTCCCTGCTTGCGGTTAGTTTAACAAAGTACTCAAAAACGGTTTTTTGAAGCAACCACAAATTACTTGCTCTCGCTTCATTTTTTTTTGGCGATCGCAAAGCTACGAGTTATACTTAAGCGAGATAACCACACCTACCAATACTGCGGTAGCACCAGGTACCCAACACACTTTCCATATAATTCTCCGCTCCAAAGGTAGACAGCATACCTTGGACAACGTTCTAACCATCAGCTAAGGTATGCAACTCAAGCAATGGCGATCGCTTGTGAGATGAAGCTGAAATATTACCGAAAACTAAGCTTGAAGCTCCAATTCACTTTGCAGTTGCATTTGCTCAACAGTTTTGTCAGACGCAACGCCTGACTGAGAACGAGTAAAACAAGCGTAAAAGAGGGCAATACAGCCATGCCTCTGAAATGCTTGATATATAATTACCTCAACTCAACTACTTTCTTGCTGATTCAACCATGCTTCTAAATCAGCAACATTTGTAAAATCTACAAATGCCTCTGCTAAATTTTCTATTTGTTCAGCACATAATTCTCGTACTCTTTCCATCAATGACGTATCTATGTGGCTAAAGCGCTTATTAAGTTGACGATTAATCATCTTAAATGCTTCTTTTTGGACAATATCCTGATAAATTACCGATTCTTTCATAAGATCCTCGCTCAACAATTGACGAATCAAGTTTTTCTCAAACCTCAGACCTGCTAATATCTCTGTATATCCGGCTATATTCTGCCTTGTATTCTCATCTGCAATTCTAGCAACACTCTTTCCCACCTGTGATAATAACTCTTGAGGTGAGGTTGTTTGCGTTAATGGTGCTAATGCGAGTAATGCTTCATTATTGAGAAATAGTCCTGAATCTTGCTCCCACATTCGGATGACTCGGTAACGATGGATTGTAGTTTCGTCTACATACTCTTCGGTAAAGGCAATTTCGTCATCTGTTTCTTGTAAGAAAATGACTACTTGCGTTACAGAAACGTCATATTGCCGTTTGAGTCTGACAGAATAATCTAACATCCGCAGGGGAATTGGAGGGACGGAATTTGTTCTGGTTTGAAATTCAATATGTAAAATCCGATTTTCTGTTTGCAGTAAAGTACAAAAGTCTGCGCGGATTGGTTCGATGCTCAATTCAGTTTTTAATACTCTGATTCTTTGCGGTTCAATCGTTAGCAACCAACGGGCAAATTCAGTTGGATATTTTTCAGCTAAAAGTTTACAAATATTGTCAAAATTCATACTTTTTATTGTTTGTATACTGAATTAGATTATTGATATTTTATACTGATAGCTATGTGATTTGTAACAAATGTAGACGTGTAGCCACCAGACACTTAGGGCAAACCCATCTTAATTAGTCTTGACAAAACCTTACTTTTATTTTTCTCGGTTAAGTCACATACATAATTTTCCAGTGCGCTATTGGGAAAAAACTCCTCCAAGCTGGTGAGAGGGGCACATAAAGAGGGCGTGATTGTATGAGATCTAACTGAGAACGATATAGTAAATCAAGACAAGAATAAGAGTTTATGATGCACATGCTCTTATTGCCAAAATTGTTGATAATCTTCGATATACTGCCGCAAAGTCAGTGGTGGACGGAGGAGCAATTGCTCTACATCCAATGTGATACTATCTGCCAGTCCTAAGCGAGCAGTTGTATAGATCGCTGCCATGATGAAAACGAAGCTCAATGGCAGTCTACGAGCAAACATTTGTGCGACAAAGCTGAGAACGGAGGGGTTAATATATCGGATTGGTTTACCCAAAACAGCAGTGAAGATATCTGCCACTTCATAGTACGTCAAAGCCTCGCCACCTGTAAGCGTATATGCTCCTTGAGAATGTCCGTCTTCAACCAAAGTACGTACCGCAACAGCAGCAATATCCCGGACATCAATGAAACTAGTTTTACCATTTCCGGCTGGCATGAACAATTCACCACGAGTTTTTATATCCTCTCGGTGTACGGTGTTAAGATTTTGCATGAAGAAGCTGGCACGTAAAAAGATGGCAGGAATGCCCAATTGCTCGATATAGCGTTCAATCTTCGAGTGCGGCACAAAACTGTTGCGATCAGCTCCTAGTATTGAAAGAAACACAATCTGCTCAACCTTTGCTTGTTTAGCAGCACGTAGTGCCGGAGCAATATCTTTACGAACATTAGCAAGGGCAGGTGGACGGACTAAAAAGAGTTTGTTAACTCCAACAAAAGCACTTGCCCATGTATTGGAATTGGTAAAGTCAAATGGGATATAATGAACATTGCTGCCCAGAATCTGTTTGGCGTTGTCAAGATTTTTAACTGCGGCACAGACATGACAATTTTGGTTAAGCAGTAAGCGAATGACTTCTCGACCTACATTTCCAGTCGCACCCGTCACTAAAATTTTTAACATCTGAGTTCACCATTTTGTCTTCTGCCTAGATGCGAAGTATAGCATAGCAATTCAATAACTTCCGCCTCAGTAATCTCGTCAAACTATGTCCGGTTAAAAACAAATAAGTCAGATTTTCAACCAAAGTCATAAAATCATTCACCATGATCGACTTGTGTGATTGGGGGTGGAAAGTGCGGGTAGGTGAGGGAGAAATGTTGTAAGCGATCACTCTTACCATTATACAGCAGTAGCAAATGAGTGTGGTCATAATACCATCCCAAAGACGCGCAGCTTGCTCTAATTTGTGATGGTGATAGTTGTATTGAAGCAATGGGAACAATAACTTGAGTTACTTTTTGGAGATGCTGTTATGGAAGATTGGAAAATGATTGTACTCGCGTTTGGAGTGAGTTTTATTGTAAATGTTTTCAGCAAAATGTTGGTACAAAAAACACATGGATATGTAGAGCATTCATATGGAGATTCATAGGTGCTATTAGTCACATCAGAATCTGTGCGTAGTTCTTCATTGAGAGGAGACTTCGCACTCCTTACCCCGTACACAATTCTCTCCCTGATTGAGTTGTCAGGCGCTTCACCCACTTTACCCCAGATGGGTTGGTAAAGCTTTGATATAGATAGGATTACTATAAGGTAATAAAATTATGCGAGTACAACAATTGTTTGCTGGTGGATTGCTGATGGTTATAACTTTACTAAGTAGTGTGACACTACCAACGCAGAAATCCACTGCTCTTTGCGCTACGCCACGTTCTGAACTGTTAGGAAATTGGATAAATATTAATTCAAATACAAGAAGTATCACACAAGTAAAAATTAACTTTGCTTGTGGTGATGTTGCGCTGTGTGATACGAATGGTCACTGCTCACAGGATTATACTGGTTTTGTAATTCGAGTTTATGGTGCCTGCCATCCAACAAATTGTGCCTGGGGACAAGCCACTGCAAAGGTTCGCAAGCTCCCACATGAGGTTCTCACTGCCTCTTATAACCAAGGCTTTGCTCAAAGAAATCTCTTCGCGAATTTAAATAATGGTCAGTTATTGTTAACTAGTAATACCCACTTTACAGATCGAAGCGGACGGTCTGACTACAAAGCTTTTGACTACTTCAAAAAGTCTCACTAATTGCATCTGCATTTTGACGTATCTTGGAGGTTGGCTCTTTCCGGGAGGAGTGTGCGACAGCTTGGCGGGTTTATGGTCGGGATTTAGTAGTACTATCGCTATTTTCTCGGCAAGGGTTAAGAACTATGCCTATAGAGTTGCTAATACTCGTATTAGTGGCTCGACAGTCGGATATTTGAGAGATATTGCAGAAACTCTTAAACAATCCCCGTCTCCTCGCTGTGCGGTGAGTGTCAACTTAACAAAGGTTGTCATCCTTTAAGCTGTAATCTACGTCTTTCATTTTACTGAGTAGATATAGTAGATTTCCGATATGCGTGTTCAAACTGTTATCTTAATTGCAGCAATGCTGGTGGGTTGGGAGAATCATGAGGTACTGGCAGAAGTTGATCCTAAAACAACTCCATCAGCCGAGTTAAGTGAGCGGCAGATAGAGAACTGTAAATTAGGGCAGACGCGGAAAGACGGGGATACGGGGACGCGGGAGCAGCAATTAAACGGACTTGATCTCAAACCCGCACAGCCAGATTTTGTTTGTGTAGCCCCATTGCAGTCTCAAGCCGATTTGCCAAATATATCTTCTCCAGTTGAACAGTCATCATTCAAGTTGACGCAGGATGAACCAGACACGCGATCGCATCAAGATTTTGACACCAAAAGACGGACTCTCGTCGAAAGACTCAAACAGAAAAACGTCCAGATTGTGGAAGTTGCTCAGAAAGTCGTCAAAGATATCCAGATCGTTTTTATCAATGGTAAAGGTAAATCGGTCGATGATAAAGGTCAGCCGATTCAGGGGCGGACTCAGAAAAGTTTTATTGTTGGCAATCTCAGACTCAAGTCTGGTCAAGTCTTCCGCGAAGATCTCCTTCAAAAGGACTTGGAACGCCTGCGGAGATTAAGGTCATTTGATCGCGTCAACTATTCCAAGGACGAAGATGCAATTGGCGTTAAAATTACATATTATATTAAAGAGAGTCACACCCCTTCTCCAAACTTTGGCGCTGGTAATAGTGGAGACATTGGGTTGTACGGTCAGGTAGGTTATGATGATGTCAATGTTAGCGGTCTTAACGATCAGTTAGATACAAGTTTCCAAGTCAGTGGTAAAGATTTTCAATTTGATACCCAATTTAAAAGCCCTTATCGTTACGGAGAACCAAACCGCTTGGGCTATAGTATCAGGGCTTTTCGCAGTCGAGATTTATCGCGGACCTTTAACGATGATATCAGGTTGTCTAACGGTAGTAGAGCGCGCGAGGGAAGGTTTGGCGGATCTGTAGCACTTTTAAAATCTTTTGATGATTGGGATACCGCATTAGGTCTAAATTATACGCGGATTAGCCTCCGCGATGGTAATTACAACGTTGTCCGCAGAGATACTTTGGGAAGTCCTCTCTCTGTCAGTGGGACTGGTATTGACGATCTGGTTACCGTATCGTTGGGAATTACAAGAGATGAACGCGATCGCCGTGACAATCCAACTAAAGGATCGCTCCTTAGCTTGACTACCGAACAATCTATTCCCATTGGACTGGGTAAAATTCTCAGCAATCGCTTGCGGGCAAATTATATCTTATATTTGCCCGTCACCTGGATAGGTCATGGTCGGTTAACTAAAAATCCGGAAATGCTGGCTTTTAATTTGCAAGCAGGGACAAATACTGGTGACTTTCCACCAGCCAATGCTTTCGATCTTGGAGGAGAAAATACTGTCCGAGGCTACGGAGGTGGTAGAGTCGCCAGTGGACGTAGTTATATTTTATCTTCTGTCGAATACCGTTTCCCAATTCTTCAAACAGTAGGAGGAGTGCTTTTTGCTGACTTCGGCTCAGATTTGAGATCTGACAAAACAGTACTAGGGGAACCGGGTGTCCTGCGAAACAAACCTGGAAGTGGTTTTGGCTTAGGAGCTGGATTGCGGGTACACTCACCTTTCGGTCTTCTTCGAGGTGATTTGGCAATAAATGACCAAGGGGAGGTTTCATTTATACTTACCACCGGTCAAAAGTTTTGATCTAACCAGTAGGGGCAGGTTTTCCCAATCAATTTTAAATAGATACGTTATTCGTTCAAACCTGCCTAACCAGTAGGGGCAGGTTTTCCCAATCAATTTTAAATAGATACGTTATTCGTTCAAACCTGCCTAACCAGTAGGGGCAGGTTTTTCCAATCAATTTTAAATAGATACGTTATTCGTTCAAACCTGCCTAACCAGTAGGGGCAGGTTTTCCCAATCAATTTTAAATAGATACGTTATTCGTTCAAACCTGCCCCTACTCGCCACCCCCTTGAGAAAAACGCATCCGGATGGTTTTAGCCTGCTTTTTGTTGCTGGGAACAGCTGTCATTTCATAGTCAATCGCGCTGTTTGTAAAGGGGAGACGTAGGTGGAAAGTTCCGTCTGATTTGATTTTGATGGGATGGCCACCAAAGATAACGGTTGAACCTGGTTCTGTGGCTCCGTGGATAATTAACTCAGCATCAGCCACGAACCAGAAATCTTGTTCTGGATGGTTTTCGATCCGAACAATCTCCGAACGAGCTAGGAATAACCAGCGATTGCCTTTAGTGACATAGCCAATTTCAACCATATAGTCTCTATCAGTTGTTGGAATGGCTACATAGCGATCAGGTATTGTCTCCTCGCATTCGTACTGCTGTACAAGCTGAGGACTCTGAGAAGTCACCTCAATGTTAGTGACATCATAAATTCTGAGTGTTAATTGCGATCCCCCCTGCTGTCGCAAGGCTTCTTTCTGAAAGTCGGGTATATCCCAAAAGGCATAACCCCATTTGGAAGTGCGGGGTTCGAGGACAATGGTACTCTCAACATTAACATTAAACGACTCAGCAAATCCTTTGTCTCTTGCTGGTGCAGCTTTAGCTGTAACGTTATGTTGTGTTGCATTTGCATTGTTGGGAATATTTTTGGTTTCTGTTCGCTTGCCGATGGGTTCGGCTTCATTTGCTACCATATCTAAAACAACTTCGTTAACTGGTTGTTTGGTTGAAGTTGTGACCTTAAATTCAGTTGGTAGCTCTTTCGTAGAATTACTTAATGGTATTGTATTATTTTCTAGTTTAGGATTTGCTCTAATATCAAAAAATCTTAACCAGGATGGTGAAGTTAATCCTACTGACAAAGGTTCATTCAGATCTTCTTGCGTATTTGCTGGTATACTGATATTATTCTTGACCTCTTTTACTTCTGGTTGTACAATTGAGCCAATTTCATCTTTGGGTCGTTCGGTAGATGAAGTTACGATTTTAGATGCTTGCGGTTCCACCGGAGAAATAACTTCGCCTCCATCTCTAAGTCCTGTCCGATCAGGTGTTGGATCTGATCTGTTGTCTAACATTTTTATCAAGAGTGGAGAACTTGTACCTGCTGTGGCTGCACCTGGCGCTGATACATCTACTGTATTCGTTTGTGGTATTTGGGGTGTAGGCACGGAGATGGGATGACGTGGAGAAGAATCGAGCAAATTCTCCTCCTCTCCCTGTCTACTAGCAGTTTGCTCGACATTGTGAACCGAAGGACCCAAGTTTTCTGCGTGCTGTTTTGTGTCAAATTCTACATCTGATGATATAACTTTCTCCCCTGATGCTTGATGGTGAGCCACACTAAGTTCTTGTGTCTGTGTGGAATCTTCTTCTATGGGATGAAGAAGAGTTGTTGCCACTTGATCTGTTCCACTTTGCGTAGACGTAGCCTTGTCGATCAGAGATCGCCGTCTTCCTCGCAACCACCATAGTGATAACCCACCTAATGCAGACAAGGGTAACAGTAACCATAAAAAAGGCGTTAATTGCTTGACATTTATCTTTTTATCTGAAAAAAATAGAAACTTGTCATTGCCAGAAGACTTTTTCTGAGGTGTTGCAGTAGGTGTAACCTCAGTGGATGTGGAAGTTTGTGCGTGTAGTAAGTTGTTTGACACAACAAAAGTTATTGCCATCGGAGTCGTGGCTAAGGCAACCAACAATAACAGACTGAATATCGAAGTATCTTTTTTTTCTTTTCGCCACATATGTCTCTTATTCAGGTAAGTAGATAATTTGGAGTAAATAAGACTTGGATTAAAATCAATGTTTGCTTTTTGTTTGGTGATAGGCGTTCATAGATGCGTTCGGATTTTTTTACAGAGAAGTGAGATTTTTCGCCAATAGACTTAGAGACAACAGAACGCTAGCTAATCTTTATGGTTTTTTTAGGAGTATACGCCCTAATTATACATTTTTGATATTTATTTCCTCAGCGATGGTGGATACTTAGATTAAGATATACTCTTTGAGCCAATATAGTGCATCTATTATGGTAGGAAGTCCCAGATTCTACCGGGTGGAAAAAAGAATTTTCTCAAGTCTTTGACTCAGCAACGCCAGTCGCCTCAACGGGAGCCAGTGCTGCTCAAAGCAGCGTCTTTGCTCCTGAGAAGACGGAGAGCCAGTGCATTCCTATATTGTGTTGGGGAACCGAACGTAGTTCGTCCAGAGGGAAACCAACGCTCTTATGCCTAGCGAGGGCTAACCCGGATGCAGCACTGGCTCCTCCTTACGACTTCTAGGAGTGCACTTGGGCTGGCTCCTCAGCACTGTTTTGGTGATTTATACCGACTTTCGTTATCGAGTGTAAGATAAGTCATATCATGTCCGGTTAATTAACCGTAATTTCTATAGCAACTGAACCCCACCCCCAACCCCTCTCCCTTCGGGTTCGCCAGTCGCCTACGGAGGGAAACCCTCCGTAGGCGCTGGACTCACCGCTTGCGGGGAGGGGAGACAAAGCACACCGAAAAGCGGGGAGGGGTTCTTTTATTATGGGTGATTAAAAGGACATCATAATAATCCAATTTCTTCTCACCCTTTCCCCCTAAATGGCACCGACAAAAGTCGTACCGCAAGCGCGGAATGAACAATTTGTCTTAGCAAGCTGACGCTTCAAGGAAGAGGACTACACTGTGAGGCTTCTGACCAATTGAGCTAAAATTTAAGTAGCTCCTGTTTCAACTGGTAAAAAACCCCAGTTGCTATGTAGAGACGCGATCGCACATGATTAAGATGAGGAGACATTAAGGAGATTTTTGCAGATACTGAGGTAGGCGTATTGATGCTGAATTTTCAAACAATATTTGAAGCGATACCGGGGTTGTATTTGGTATTAGCACCCGATTTTCAGATTGTGGCAGAATGTCTCTCACGAGTTTCGCACACCCTTAACGCTGATGTTAAGTCCGATAGAGGATGCTCTGGCAGATACTGAGACACCGTTACCATCCAGACAACGTGAACGAATTGAACTTGTGCAGCGTAACGGACTTCGGTTATTGAAATTAGTCAACACGTTGCTCGATTTTTCGCGCATTCAAGCTGGAAGGATTGAGGCAGTTTATGAACTAACGGATTTAGCCGCGTTTACGGCTGAGCTTGCTAGTGTGTTTCGCTCAACTATTGAAAAGGCAGGAATGCAGTTGATTTTAGAGTGCGAGGCGTTACCCGAAGAGATTTATATTGATCGTGAACTGTGGGAGAAAATTGTATTTAATTTGTTATCGAATGCATTTAAGTTTACATTAGCAGGCTCGATTACGGTTCGGTTGCAGTGGGCCCAGACTCATGTTGAATTTACTGTTGCCGATACTGGCATCGGTATTTCACCTACAGAACTACCCTATTTGTTTGAGCGATTTCATCAAGTTCAAGGAGCATCAGGACGCGGTTTTGAGGGATCGGGGATTGGTTTATCACTCGTGCAAGAACTCGTCAAATTACACAAGGGAAAAATTTCCGTCACGAGTGCGATCGCTCAAGGCAGTTGCTTTACAGTCTCAATTCCCACAGGATTAGCACATTTACCCAGCGCTCGTATTGGCACAAGATCCTTAGCTTCAAAGGTAGGTGTAATTCCTTATGTAGAAGAAGCGCGAAGCTGGGTATCAGATGAGGATGGGAAAAGGAAGCGAGACAAAAGGGGAAATACCTCGTCCCTGATTCCAACCCAAGCCCAAATTTTGTTGGTAGATGATAATGCTGACATGCGGGATTACATTCATCGGCTTTTAAGTTCGCGCTTTACTGTTCAGACGGTTGGAGATGGAATCTCCGCGTTGAATAGAATTCGGGAAAATCCACCCGATTTGGTATTAACCGATGTGACGATGCCTGGAATTGATGGTTTTGAGTTGCTACGCTTGCTGCGATCAGACTCGAAAACACAAGAAATTCCGATTATTTTGTTATCGGCACGAGCAGGTGAAGAATCGCGGATTGAAGGACTCTTGGTAGGAGCTGATGATTATTTAGTTAAACCGTTTTCGGCGCGAGAATTGCTTGCCCGTGTGGAAGGCAGTCTCAAATTAGCCCAACTCCGCCGAACAGTAAGAGTGCGCGAGCAAGCTTCACGGATAGAAGCTCAAACTGCACAAACTAACTTGCAAGGTGTTTTGTCAAGCATTCGCGATGGGTTTACGACGTTTGATCGCAACTGGCGCTATACATACATCAACGATCGCCAAACTGAAATGATCGGGATGCAACGCGAAGATGTGATGGGAAGAAATTTCTGGGAAGTCTTCCCCGATTTGGTGAATTCTGAAGTTTACTTTATCCTCAGTCGGGCAGCGATCGAGCAAAAGCCCATCAAGTTCGAGTACTACTATCCTGTCCAGAATCAGTGGTACGGTTTGCGGACTTATCCGATTCCGGATGGTGGGATTGCGATCTTATGTGCGGAAATTTCTGAGCGCAAGTTTGCCCAGATTGCTTTGCAAGAGAGTGAACAACGGCTGAGACTGGCTTTGAAAACGGCTCAACTTGGCTGTTGGGAACTTGA
Source organism: Rhizonema sp. NSF051 (assembly GCA_029379265.1). Lineage (GTDB taxonomy): Bacteria > Cyanobacteriota > Cyanobacteriia > Cyanobacteriales > Nostocaceae > Rhizonema. The sequence goes on along the minus strand of JAQYWN010000082.1, from coordinate 1,720 downwards.
CCTCAAAACCAACGTTTTTTCTACTTCCGAGCAGTGCAAAGTCAATTTTGGTTGGTCTAACGACGCTGATTTTTCTTATCAAACACTCAGAAGTCAGATTCACCCAGATGATCAAGCTTGGGTGTATGAGGCTATTCAGCAGTCGATCACCAATCATACAGATTACGATGTGGAATATCGCAATATCTGGCCAGATAGCAGTACGCACTGGGTATTAGTACGGGGTCGTACTATTTACGACACAGCTAAAAATCCGGTGCGAATGGTAGGTATGTCGATGGACATTACCGAGCGCAAGAGTGCCGAAATTGAGCGGGAACAATTGCTGCTCCGAGAGCAAGTGGCACGGGAGCAAGCGGAAAGTGCCAACCGTATCAAGGATGAGTTCCTCGCAGTTCTTTCTCATGAATTGCGTTCTCCACTCAATCCCATTCTGGGCTGGACAAACCTCCTCCGCCGCAAAAAATTCGATGCTGTGACTGATCGCGCCTTAGAGACGATTGAGCGCAATGCCAAGTTACAGACTCAACTCATTGAAGACTTGCTCGATATTTCCCGAATTCTGCAAGGCAAACTCAGCTTAACTGTCACGCTTGTCGATCTTGGGACTGTGATTTCGGCTGCCCTCGAAACCGTCCGCTTAGCAGCACAAGGCAAGTCGCTACAAATTCAGAAGGCGGCACAAGCCGTCGTCACGGTTAATGGTGATGCCGCACGGTTGCAGCAAGTGGTCTGGAATCTCTTATCTAACGCGGTTAAGTTCACCTCAGAAGGTGGTAAGATCCATATATGCTTGACAAAATTTGAACAATATGCTCAAATTCAGATCAAAGATACAGGAAAAGGGATTCATTCTGACTTCCTGCCTTATGTCTTTGAACGCTTTCGGCAAGAAGATAGCGCAACGACGCGCAAGTTTGGTGGACTAGGGTTAGGATTGGCAATCGTGCGTCAAATTGTCGAAATGCACGGTGGGACGGTGCAGGTAGAGAGTCCGGGTATTGAAATGGGAACGATCTTTACAGTTAAACTTCCCGTCGCTACCCAGTCAAATAAGATGCTATCAAGAGATATTTCTTCACAAACAACGGTTGATTTAAATGGTATTAAGGTTCTTGTGGTCGATGATGATGCCGACTCGCGGGAGTTTCTTGCCTTTGTCTTACATCAAGAAAATGCGAGTGTCACAGCAGTCGCATCTGGATTTGATGCCCTACAAGTCTTTGCCCAATCCATTCCTGATGTCATTGTCAGCGATATTGGCATGCCGAATATGGATGGATACATGCTCATCCGTCAAATTCGACAACTCAGTACTCAACCAGACAGGAGTATTCCAGCGATCGCCCTGACTGCCTATGCTGGAGAATTGGATCGGCAGCAAGCACTGGCGGCAGGGTTTCAACGACACCTAGCTAAACCCGTTGATATTCATGAATTAATCAATGCAATTGCCGAGTTAGTGGGTAATCTCAAGTTCCCTTAATCACTTGTAAATCCCGAAATACCCCACCCTCGCTACTCTTAAACCCTTTGGTTAGTCGTGGCAGCTATAATATTTGACTCTATTAATGGCAAAATGGTGTCAGTACATCGCCACATGGAGTTTAACCAGCAGAATGGAACAATAATATCATGTTCGTTGGAACACTTATAATAAGGTTTGTAGTTGCGCTTCAGCGCTCTCAAACTTTTAAGAGCGCTGAAGCGCAACTACAAA
>JAQYWN010000811.1 GCA_029379265.1 Rhizonema sp. NSF051 | reverse complement strand
GTGATTTTATGATTGAGTATTTATACTTGATTGTTTAGCCCAATTGTCTTTTTAGTGATCGCCTCTAGCGGGACTTACTTAAACATTTTCAATGAAGAAATAAGCCTCAAAACCTTACAGGGCAGGGGAAATAGACCAAATGCCTAGAAATGCCTGAAACCTAAATATATCAACAACTCAGGTAAAACGATGTCAAAGTATCTCTGTATATACATTTGAGTTTTTTTTTCTGGCTATTTTTTGTCTAAATCTCATTAACTGTCTTAACTGTCGTTGCATGCTTATTCAAGATCTGATATATTAACCATGTATAAAAAACAGAAAGCAAACAGTTTTGAACTGGAATTTAGACTAAATTCTATTTTTCAGGCTACAACTCTTGTGTAGCAAGTATTTTAGACTTGGGAATCTAAACAAGCTTATAAATTAGGAAAGCCTGTCTGGATAAGGGTTGAGCGGTTTGCAAAGCAAAATTAGTCTCAACTCCAATTTGGAATGACCGCAGTGAATAAACTTTTGTTATAACACTAGCAAAAGCCAAAAAAATAAATCTTTTAACCAAAAAAAGCGAGCTTCATTGACACAAAAAAAGTAAAGTGATGCTTCGCCTTTTGAGTATTTAACATACCTCTGATTTTTGCCTATTGAGTCATTATGAAAATCTTGGTCATTGATGATGATGAGCAAATTTTAACGCTGATTGGTTCTGCTTTAGGTCAACAAAACTATATTGTTGATATCGCCAATGATGGTGAGATGGGTTGGGCATTATTAGAAGCAAATCCTTATGCTCTAGTGCTGTTAGACGTCATGTTACCGAAGTTGAATGGGATCGAATTGTGTCGGCGACTTCGCAGCCAGAAAAACGAAACGCCTATTCTCATGCTTACAGCTCGTGACCAAAGCACGGATAAAGTTTTGGGATTAGATACAGGAGCTGATGACTATGTGGTGAAACCCTTTGATATTCATGAGTTGATGTCGAGAATTCGGGCATTGCTGCGGCGTGGTGTTACCACAATGCCGATCCTCGAATGGGGAGTAGTTCAATTTAATCCCTCTTCCCAGGAGGTTACCTATCGAGGACAGAAGGTAAATCTCCGTCCTAAGGAACTGTCATTACTAGAGCTGTTTTTACGCCATCAACAGAGGGTATTCAGCCGCCAAGCAATTTTGGATCACCTTTGGTCGCTGGAGGATTCGCCCAACGACAGTACAGTAAAGGCGCATATTCGCGGCATTCGGCAAGCATTCCAAGCTCTGGGTGTTCAGGCTCCAATCGAAACGCTTTACGGACAAGGCTATCGTCTCGATCCGGCGTTTTTAAATTCTCGATCGCTGTCTTTATCTGAGCCAGTTTCCTTGAGCGCCTCTCCTGCCAATCCCGACTTATCCTCCCTAGTGCAGCAGGTTTGGCAGCATGTTCAACAACAGAGTTGGCAGCGAGTGCTGCAATTGCAAACTATCGTCCAGACTTGGAGGCTCGTCGGTTTCACTCCAGATTCCCTACAGCAGGCAACGACAATAACACATCAATTGGCGGGAGTCATGGGTTCCTTCGGTTTTGATGCGGCTTCCAAGTTGGCGAAGTGCCTAGAGTATTACTTCAGCCTGAATCCGATCACCACTTTAGAAGTCATGCAAGTGGAGCAATTGGTGAGGGAATTGCGGCAGTTGGTTGAGCAGGCGATGACGAAATTCCCACCTACCCCACTCCGGGAGGTGGCTGGTCGAGTTTTGCTGATTTCACGAAATCAAACTTGGTTGAATGAAATAGTTACTGCTGCCGAACTCACTCACCTAGGTTGGCAATTTGATCGCTGTTCGCCTACGACGGTACACCAGCCATTAAGTCGGCAGCACCCTGATGTGATTGTGCTGGAACTCTCTCAATCCCACCGCCAAACAGATTGGAGTTTGCTCGCCACCTTGGCAAACAACAGTCAACTAAAGGTGTCAATTTGTGTGGTGGCTGAAACGGATGATGCCAGCGATCGCCTGCAAGCTGCTCAAAAGGGCGCTGAAGTTTTTCTGTGCAAAAGCTGTTCCTCGGCTACAAAAATACTGCAAACTTTGGCACAGATAAATCTCCGTAACCAGTTAGCATCCATGAAAGCGTTAGCGATGACAAGCCCTCCCTTGCAAGACATGACAGATGCCGACTGCCGTGCTGAAGGTAATGTCATGAATTATACTGATAATTGAAAGCATAGCTGCCCTCTGCCCTCTCCTGCGGAGACGCTGCGCGAACGTACTTCTGCCTTTATTTTGTAAACACCAGACTCTCTTTGAGTAGAGTTTTTAGTAACTAGCTCGGTAATCTATGAACCTAACGCTGACGAACCAGTATGACTTTATACCACGCTACTTCCGACTGGCACTTGCCAACGTCCTATCGAATATTATGGTGCCACTGGCTAATTTAGTCAGCGTCATGTTCTTAGGTCATCTCTCTCAAATCCACCACCTCGCTGGAGTAGCCCTAGCAGGAAACCTGCTTAACGTTCTCTACTTTGCTTTATCGTTTTTACGAATGGGCACCACTGGGGTAACAGCACAAGCAGTCGGACGAGATGACCGAGAAGGTGTGCTGTTGGTGGGACTGCGTAATGGTTTAATTGCTCTGGTGCTGGGGGTTGCGATCGTACTGTTGCAGTACCCGTTGGGGGTGTTGGGGATTACTCTACTAGATGTCGCCCCAGAGGTTAAGTCTTCAGCTCTAGCGTATTTTAACACCCAGATTTGGGCAGCGCCTGCCATTTTGCTCAGCTTTGTCCTGCTTGGCTGGTTTCTGGGACGGGAAAAAAATGGCTTAGTTGTGCTGTTGTCGGTCGTGGGCAGCGCTGCCAAAATAGCACTCGACTACCTGTTTATTATCCACTTGGGGTGGGAAAGTACAGGTGCTGGAGTGTCTTATGCTATAAGCCAATATCTCACCCTATTGGTGGGATTGATTTTTTTGTGCAAAGAAATCCAGTGGCTTGAGGTACGAGAAGTAGCTGGAAAAATTTGGGACATAAAAGCTATACGCTCCACCTTAACTCTCAATGGAAACATCTTTGTCAGCAATTTCGCTTTTCTGTTTACCGCCTTGACGTTTAACTACGAAGGCGCACAAATGGGGACGATTATCTACGCTCAAAATGCCTTGCTCTTACAAATATGCAATTTGAGCGTATACATTGCTGAAGGATTGGGATTCGGCATGGAAACTCTAGTCGGAAATTTTAAAGGGAAAGGAGCCAAAGAACAGTTAGTACCCCTGGCTGGAGTTTGTGTCTCAACTGCTCTGCTGGTGGGGTTGGTTTTAGGCGGAGTGTGTTGGCTATTTCCCGATACTGTTTTTGGGTTGTTAACCAACCACACGGAAGTCATTGAGAATATTGATATTTTTATTCCCTGGTTGCTACTTGTGGTAGTATCCAGTTCAATAACTATCATGCTAGAAGGGTACTTCTTGGGTTTGGCTCAAGGGCATACTCTCCGCAATGTTAGCTTAGTCGCCCTTGGGGTAGGATTTTTACCTGCGGATGTAGCCGCTGTTAAATTTGAGAGTAACCATATCTTGTGGTTGGCTTTCTTTTTGTTCGACGCTATTAAAATGGTGATGCTTGGGGTAAAAATGCCCAAGACATTTGGGGGTGATGTTGAGTCCGATAGTGTATCTCTTCTAGCTTTAGAAGCTTCTGGCGCCTTAACTTTGACTATACAAGAAACCAGTCAACAGATGGTAGCTGAAAAATTGGAGGTAGGTCCGGATGAGGGGTCAAGAAGAGGCAGGGGGCAGGGG
>JAQYWN010000810.1 GCA_029379265.1 Rhizonema sp. NSF051 | reverse complement strand
AGCTCCGAAATTTCATATCACTAATCAGCTTTTTAGCCTTAACTGAACCGTATTGTATACTCAGTAATTTATTATATACCTTGAGCATACTTAGATAAAAATCGGCTGATTTAATCGGCGCAGTCAGGCAGTCGGGGAAGTGCTTTAACACTAATCTTTGCTTCTCAATAGTGTTTGCCGATCGCTCGACTCAAAGCGTTATTCTGGCGTTGATTATTTGCAATAAGGCTATTTCCATTAAAATCTTGGAAACCGCACCCCACATAGTTTTTTCCTTTTTTTGATTGAGAAAGTGCTATTTTTCTTCCTTTTTCATTCAGGGACAGCCATAACACCGACTGCAACATCTTGCGGTAATATCCCCACACACCCCTAAATTAGACACTTCACAACCGTTGAAACCGTATCTCAATGCTCTATCCTACTCTTAGGCAAAATCAAGGGCGTTACAAGCAATTTTAGAGGAGGTTGTCCGTGACTCCGGCGTATTGTCTGTGGCAAAACAGTTGGGGCATTCAGTGCGTATGCGAATATACGTCACATCCCTTCTCAGTGGGAAAATTTTCTATACCCCTATACACACCATTTTTTAAAACCCATATACAGCAAGCGTTATACAGCTTTTGTAGTATGCTCACGTTATGCCAAGTAATACGCTTTTTTGCTCGACGTGAGCAAAAAATTTTTCGTTAATATGACACTCAGTATATAAACTGTACTTAAACTTTCTCACTGATAACAAATTTCCCCCACGCCACTAACGGGCATGAGGGATTCTGTATCTATCTTCTGTTTGTCGAGGCAAGGGCGGCTGGCATCAGAACAAATGTACTATTAGTATCGTGCTAGAGACGCTACTTTTGTAGTATAAATCTTTTGTGATGAGAGAGAACACTACAAAATTACATATACGACAAGATAAGGCAGAGTGTCTGTAGTAGTCAGCCTTAAACTACAAAACTACATTATGTGACAATAGCTTTGGTCCTATATTTTGTAGTACAAAAGTAGTGCCTTAACCCTAGCCCAGAAATTGAGCTATAAGGCGCTTCCTGGGGGCAACGGGTAAAGTCAGGGAAAGAGAGACAGAGCGCCTCAAACTGGATTCCAGACGGGATTCCTGGGCTTTGTGGCTGTCGGGGAATATTGGGGCAGTCGGTGATCGCCCTCTCTGGGATGAGCAGGGACAGGGGTAAACCTCAGGGGCTATGGATTGGGTGGATATGGGGAAGCCCCTCTTACCGTGTTGGTGAGAGGGGCTTCTATGGGTTCCCTAGCGAGTAGGGTTGTTGAAAAGTTTTGTGGATGTCGAAAAACTTCGGTTTCCAACTAATCCGATTTAACCCAGTGGGTAAGGGATTCACAACAAAAAATCTGAGTTGCACATTTTTTAACTTATGCAGTGCCGACTTTACGCAGTGGAAGCAACCCTCGTTTTCATGATTCCGATGAATATCGGTCCATGCCGCTGCTTTGTTTTTTCATATTCTGAATTGGGCAACCCAACTATATTACCGTTTTCTTCCACCTCGTACTCCCATATTTTGTTTGCAGCTTCTCCTTTTAAGCCCATTAATGGGTCATATAGCGTGTCATCTATTAATGCACGGGTATGAGACTCAAATGATATTCTTGTTAGCCCCTTCTGTGAAGGATTATTGTACTTGTCTATAACATTTCCACTACCAAAAACAGCTAAGTTCGCGAAGACACGCTCTATACTAATCTTCCGTTTTCCTATCGAATCGAGTTTTGCTGTTCTTGAAATCCTGAGTTTTTGACAAATTTCAATCAGTAATGATGCTAAACTTTGACAATTCCAAACCCTACTACGTAGTGCTGCTTGTAGTGCTGATGCACTACCCGCGTATGAGTCGCTCCTTGTGTCGTCACATATTGACTTGAATATCTTTGCGACAGAATCGTGTTCTGTAAAACCAAGCTTTGTGATCAACTCATTTAAGAGTTGATCCTTCGGTGAACCAGATAATGTCGCTTCCTGGTATCTTTGCTCTTCTGGAGTATTATATACTCGCTGAACAACTTCACTATTCTGCTGAACCACATGAGTCAATTCATGCGCCAACAACTCTTGCCCTCCTCGACTACCTGGATTATATTCACCCGAACGAAAGAACACATCCTGCCCTGTCGTGAATGCTTTTGCCTGTACCGCCCGATTTAATTGGTCTGATTGTCTATCCGTATGAACCTTCACTCCACTGAAATCTGTTCCAAAAGCCCGCTCCATTGGTTTTCTTACATGATCCGCAAGTGGTTGTCCACCGCTCCGTGCCTGTTGGATAGAACTTTCTAAGTCAGGTGAAGCAGCCACACCACCAACACCTGCTTGAAGTTGTAACATTTGCTTCATTTGAAGCTTTTCCTCTTCTTCCGGTATTGCCTCACGCTGAAGATTTTGGCTCTTCTGCTGGGTTACTGGTGCATTAAGAAAGTTGACAACTTGTGCTGCTACCCTATCAGCTTCTTGTTCATATTTATCCCCTGGCGCACCAATCGTTAATTTAGCTTGAATGCTGGTCTTTGCTACAGATGAGGATTCTGGTATTTCAGACTGAATCTCGTTAGTTTCAGTAAAAGAACCAAGCATTTTTCGTTTAATAGCATCCCGCTCTTCCTTATTAGGAAGAGCGGATATATTGACCTTGTGTGATGATTGTGAGTTTGTTTGTGTTGGCTCTTCACTTAAAGGTGGAATAAGTGGAGTATGTTTTTTCTGGCTAGAGCTTTGTCCAGATGATTTTTGTATTCTTTCGTATACCATATTTTCCAAATTTTTAAAGGTGAAAATTATATTATTCTTTAACACCATTGTGGCTATCAATTAGACTAAGGTCGAACATCTTTTTTTATCCCTCGAAACCGTTTCTATATCCGGTATAGACTCTACGTCAGCAAACTCCTGAATGTTGTGGTTGCGATCGCGCTCGCCAGCATCTTAAATCGTATGCCTTCCTCACCGTTCTTGAAACGTTTCAGAAACGGTGAATTTCATTGGGAAAGGAATCAAAAGCCTGTCATTTCCTTGAACCTTCGATTAATTTCCTCATCTGACAATCGGCTTAAATCTTCAACCCGGTCCTTGCGTGATGTCCGCTTTTCAACTGGCGGAGGCATTTTGTAGAGTTCCTTGGCGCTTTGCTGGACGTTCGCAGGATTAATGGATGTCAACATAATTTGTCGCAATGCTGTTCGCGATAATTCCAAAACTTCAAGCGATTTTAATGCATCAACATTTACCCAAGCAAAATGCGATCGCTTCAAGTCAAGAATTAACCTGATCGCTGCTAAAACATCTCGCGGTCGGCTTTCTTCGTCATCTAAAATTTTCGATATTTTCCGTAAAGCCGAGTTGAATAACTTTTCAATGTCAGTTTCGGGTTCAGATTGTCGCTCAGGTTGAGTCTGGTTTACGGGTAATGGCAGTATTTGTAATTTGGGTTGTTGGCTTGCAAGTTTTTGAAAATCTTCACGACGCTTCAGCCGCTGCACCCAACTGCGACTCTTCCCGCAAGCACTTGCAATTTGGCTCTCAGTAAAACCTCTTGACGCTAGCTGGGCAGCTTTTGACTCAAGTTCAGTCAGTGTGTGAGTCATTCTAAAGCCCTTTTTGATTCAATTTTAGCCTAGAATGATTCACTTTGATTCATGAGAACAAGCGCGATCGCCTAACTTTCTCCGACACGCAATTTGTTATCGGTGAGAGTGACCTTTGGCGGATCAGGTAAGTACTTACACAAAAATATTTATACATTTTGGGAGATAATTATTATAGAAAA
>JAQYWN010000809.1 GCA_029379265.1 Rhizonema sp. NSF051 | reverse complement strand
GGATGTGTTTAAGAGACAGGCTATATATTGATGAACTCAAGAAATTTTAATCCACATTTAAAATTTCCGGAAAAAGGCTGCTTTCTACTTGATGCATTGCACAGAATGAATCGAATAAGGGCAGACTGAGGGGTTGGACTACACTTGACAGATGTCAATCTTACGCCTATTAAATAAATGATTATCATCAACTCTCATTTAGGCAACAGTGCCTGAAAAACCTTTGATATCCATAAATCGCCTATAAAAATCCTGTGACTAAGAGGAAAGGAAGTTAGCAACTTAAAGCTAAAAAAGTTCAGAAAAATTTCCGACTTTCTGAAAACCTTCTTTGATTGCTGAGTTTGGCTGACCGAATATTTCAGAATCTCCTGACCTGGTGACCAATAGATGCATGATTTGCCTAAAGTAAACAAATATTACATTTATAAAAAATATACTTCAGTGTTAATACGTAAAAAACTTCTGGTACTTTTGATTCAATTATAGAGAAATTACGGTTTATGTATAGTTAATGACAGGCTATTCTAGGTCAGAGTTGGTAAATTAATTCAGAGCAGAAAAACCAAACCCTATACTGTCAAAGTATTTTAATATACTGTTAATATTTTTTATATAGATAGAGAATTGCTTAATATACCAAAGATTTGGTCATCTGAAATAGAAAGGGGCTATAACAGGTGAGAGAAATAATGAATAAAAGATTTACGAATCTTCAGGGTGTAGCAACAGGACTAAGGGTAAACCAAAAACCACGAGGTTGGTTACAAACAGAATGGGGTCATTATTCGGAAGCGTGCCAGAAATGAAAAAGCGTTTATCATCGCCGCCACAGCGCCTAGATGAAAAAGCAGATCGATCAAAACAATACCCGGTTAAGCGGATGCAGCATCAGGAAGAACCCGCCCAGTTGGTACAAAAAATTAACCAAATTATTGCCAAGAGTTTGGCTCCTTCCCAGATGCTGCAAGAAATTGCCTCTGTGCTAGGAGTTGCCCTCGAAGTAGATTGCTGCTGCTTGGTGACAGTTATGGGTGAGATCTCTGGTGAGGTAATTAACGCTAATTGGTACGCCCAAGAATATTTAGCTTCCAAGCACTCCAACGAGATGTTTCGTGAGGAACAGTTGGATTTACGAGTGGTGCAATGCGCGTCAGAAACCTTGACGATTGAAGATATTTCGACTATACAAAATAGTCTGGGTATAGGATGTCTTGATCTGCCACTACCGATAAAAGCTGTTTTGGCAATCCCGACTCGGTTTGGTGGTAAGAATAACGGCGTGATTAGTCTCATAAAATCACAGCAGTATGATTGGAGTGAGTCAGAAAAACATCTCTTAAAAGCTGTCGAATCGTCTTGCGCGATCGCTTTTTCGCAAGTGATACAAGCACAGTTGTTAACCACTCAAAAGCAGGACTTACAAATCTGTACTAACCATCAAAGCTTGATCGAGCAATTAACAATATTAAGTCGCAGCAACTTGGAGTTAAATCAAATGCTCCAGCTAGCGATCGCCTCTACAGCCGAAGCGCTACAGGCAGATCGTGGTTTGCTCATATTACTAAAATATACCGATCCACTATTTAGAACTAGACCGAGGAAAGAAATACCTAAAGCAAAAGCGACTGTTGTTGGTGAATGGATTAGGGAAACAGAAAGTTTCAATCAGAATCAACCAGATAGCTTGGATAAGTCCTTCATGCTTCAAGAGTGCAGTTTATGCCAAAGTGCTTTTAAAGAGTTTGGAAAACCAGTCTTTCTCAATGGGAACATAACCCAAAAAGGTATTTCAACAGTTGCGGCAGTGTTTTCTCTAGAAACACTGCCTTCTGTCTTACTAATGCCACTGGAGAGTCAAGGCAATATTTTAGGATTTATAGTTTTACAGCAAACAGTTGCTCGTAGTTGGTTAGGATCAGAATTAAACATGGTGGAAATGGTATGTGCCCAAATGAGCAACACCATAATTCAAACACAGACGCTGCGGCAAGTACAGATGTTGGTAGATGAGCGGACGGCGAAACTACAAAGTAGTCTGGAACTACAAGCAAAATTGCATGAAAAAACGCGGCAGTATGTTAAGCAATTGCGGGAACTGAACGAACTCAAAGATGAATTCCTGAGCAATATGAGTGATCGCCTGCGCTATCCTTTAACGAATATGCGTATGGCGCTTCACAACCTGCGTCAACCAGGAATAGCTCCCGAACGTCAGATGAAGTACCTGGATATCTTAGAACAGGAATGTACTAAGGAAATTAACTTAATCAATGATTTACTTACACTTCAGAGACTAGAATCTGATCAAGAACCACTGTTATTAGAAAATATTGATTTAAATTCTAAGATTCAAGATGTAGCTGCATCTTTCGGGGAAAAATTTGTCAATCAAGAAATCACTCTTTCCGTAGATTTACCGGAGCAATCATACATTTTGCAAACTGAAGTTGAGAGTTTCGACCGTATATTGCAAGAATTGTTCACGAATGCCAGTAAATACTCGGAACATGATAGTATCGTCAAACTGGAAGTCACTCACCAAGTTAATCAACAAATCGACCAAATTATAATTAAGGTAATTAATATTGGACGTGGTATATCTGAAGAAGAAGCCACGTACATATTCGATAAGTTCCGCCGGGGCAAAGGGAGATGGACTCCTGGTGCTGGCTTGGGACTGGCGTTAGTCAAATCCCTAGTACAGCATTTAAATGGAACGATTGCTGTGGAAAGTACTCCCATAGAGGACTCTAACCTCAGCAAGATTTGCTTCTATTTAACTCTGCCTCAATTTTCTGACCAAAGCAAAGCATAATGAGCGAAAGTGATTGAAGAACATAGCATCCAAGAAGAACTTGACCTACTAACTGCCCCTCATAACTCCACCGATTTAGAACCAAATTCGGAGGATGCAGTTGCTTTGCAATCCGTGCAAGTCCAAGTCAAAAAAATAGCAGAACGACAGCGACAAATTACTGCGCGAATTCAAATTCCCCAATCGATTGAACAAGTGTGGAAAGTACTGACAGATTATGAAGCTTTGGTTAAGTTCATTCCCAATCTTGCCAAAAGTCGTTTAGTCAAACATCCCACTGGAGGTATTCGCCTAGAACAAATTGGTTCGCAGCGTCTACTAAGATTCAATTTTTGTGCTCGCGTCGTACTTGATTTAAAAGAGTATTTTCCTAAAGAAATCAGCTTCTGTTTGGTAGAAGGAGATTTCAAAGACTTTTCAGGCAGCTGGAGCTTGGAATCTTGTCCCCTTGGTGAACAAATGGGAACAAATCTCTATTACACACTCAAAGTCTGGCCCAAACTGACTATGCCTGTGGGAATCATTGAGAATCGCCTCAGCAAAGATCTACAGTTAAACCTCGTAGCAATTCGCGCTCGTGTCCTACAGCTTGCTAGCAATTAGCGATCTTAAATAGAGCGAGAACAATCATCTATTTTGTTGGTTGGGCAATGAGTCTGAGCGTACTCCAAACTTTAGGAGCGAACAAAGCAGGATGCTTTCTAACTCAGGTTTATATCTAGTACTGCTAGGCCTTGCCCACATTATTACATTTTAAAACTGATTAAAGAAATGCTATTACCAGCTTTAACCATGTAATTAACAACTTAGATGATTAAACAAAACTTCAAAAAACGCTCTTCTAAAATTCGCATTTGCACTCTTGCTGAAACTTTATCAAAATTAATCTACATTATCGAGAAGCTTTCCTACATGTTCAAAGAACATTTAGCATTAAGAT
>JAQYWN010000808.1 GCA_029379265.1 Rhizonema sp. NSF051 | reverse complement strand
GTTTTTATATACTGAGATTCATTAAATGTTGATCCCGTTATCGAAAAGCGGGAAGTTTCTAAGATTTAAATCATTGTTGTTTATTCAGGATCAAAAATTATGGCTTTGTCTCAATCGTCTAATTTAGGCAAGACCTACACCTTGTTAATGATGAAAAGCTTTTTAATCTGGACTTTCACGTTGGCAGTATGCTTGCTGGTTATCGGTTTTCCTTTAGTTGTCTTGATGGCTACGGTTGCGTGTTTATTATCCGTTGTTCTCCAGTCTGTAATGCCTGTTAGTGCAGTTTTACTTGTAGCAGGCGGTTTGATAATGTTTAATGTGATGGCGGTTGTTTTTGCGGCTGGTGTACTCACTTTTAGAGGAGTTCACCCAAATGAAGTTAGTTGGTTGAACTGGTTACATGGAGAAGCAGATGAAATGCATACTTCCGTCTATGCTTCTTGCCCTTTAACTTGTGAAATTGATTCGTAAACTTTTAGGAAAAAATTCGACCAACAGTGTAACTGCCCGGTTAATCCGGGTTTTTTCGTGTTTTTTTGTCGTTTGTCCTTTGTGATCGATACCTATTGACAATTGACGATTGAATACTGAGTATTAACTAATGATGAATGACAAATGACTAATGACAAAAAATGTTTGTATTATCTTGGGGACTCGTCCGGAAGCAATTAAACTTGCTCCGGTGATTCAGATCTTCCAAAATTCCCCAGGTTTTAGTCTACAGGTTATTTTGACTGGGCAGCATCGCGAGATGGTTGCACAAGTGATGCAGATGTTTGACTTGAAAGCAGATCACGACTTGGAGATTATGCAGCCAAAGCAAACTCTCAGCGAGATTACCAATCGCAGCTTGCAAGGCTTGGAAGGGTTATTCCAAGAAAACAAACCAGATCTAGTATTAGTACAGGGAGATACAACAACAGCTTTTGCCGCAACTTTGGCAGCATTCTATCAAAAAATCCCTGTAGGTCATGTAGAAGCTGGGTTAAGAACGGATGATTTATTCAATCCTTACCCAGAAGAAGCGAATCGGCGGCTGATTTCTCAACTCACTCAATTACACTTTGCCCCAACTCCTTTGGCTGTAGAAAATCTCAAACGTTCTGGCGTTTTGGGTGCAATTCACCTCACGGGTAACACAGTGATTGATGCGTTATTGAGTGTAGCGAAGACTGAACCAGTCTGTAATATACCAGGGTTGGAATGGGACAAATATCGTGTCCTCCTGGCAACAGTTCATCGCCGCGAAAATTGGGGAAAACCACTACAAGGTATTGCTGAAGGATTTTTACAGATACTTAATCAGAATCCCGATACGGCTTTGCTGTTACCATTGCACCGCAATCCCACAGTTCGAGAACCATTGAGCGCGCTATTAGGAACGCATCCTCAAATTTTCTTAACAGAACCTTTGGATTATGCCGAACTTGTAGGGGCAATTATGCGATCGCATCTTGTGCTAACCGACTCTGGCGGTTTGCAGGAAGAAGCACCCAGTTTGGGAAAACCAGTGCTGGTTTTGCGAGAAACTACAGAAAGACCAGAAGCAGTGACTGCAGGTACAGCTAAACTTGTGGGAACTCAACCAGAAACAATCGTGGCGAGTGCTACAGAATTGTTAAGCAACAAGAGTGCTTATGCAGCCATGGCAAACGCTATTAATCCCTTTGGGGATGGTTATGCAGCACAGAGAATTCTGCAAATTGTCTTAGACTATTTAGGAGTTTGTAGCTAAGTAGATCGGCCTGCTTTGAAAAATTGTTTGAAGTTTGTAGTTCCCCTCTCTTCGTAGAAGCATTCACGTCTCGCACGGAAGAGAAAGCCATACAGCATATCTATGAGCTTTTTTAATATTTTGTAGCCATAATTTCAGAGGAAACTCGGAAGCTAAAGTGAAGAAAATTTGAGTATGTTGAGTGAGATTATTTACCTTGCTATGTGCTTTTACCCAGATTTGATATAACGTGTTCAAACGGTTGTACTAGATCGGATTGTCTGTATTGGTTGGGCAGTGAGTCTAGCACTGCCCACCATTCAAAGTGCGAAAACACTTACTGAATATTTAAGGATTTCCGTCAATGTGTAAGTCCTAATATAGGAATCCGTGGAGGAGATATAAATACAACTCCATTACGCCCCAAGTCCTCCTTATCCCTCGTGGCGCGGAAATGTGCTGAGGATTGCTATAGCTATTAGGCACTTGCCTGGAAATAAAATACCAGCCCTGACGCTCGGAGCGTGGAGCGTCTCCCTTTGGAAGGAGATCGTGCTCCCCCAGTTGCCTGCGGAGGCAGATCCTCTCTCCGCACTGGTTTCACCGTTAAAACTAGACCTCTGGTTACCAACTAGTCAATCCGATCAAGCGGCTGGTATTTTATTCTTACGGTCTCCCCTTAACCATTCATTACTTGTAAGCACCTATATCAGTCGTATTACCTTGAATTCGTTGTACACCGTCCTTATCTAACTGTGCATACTGAGCAATATCTGCTGAGCCAGCGTTAAGTGCAGGCGAACCTGATGAGAGATGGAAATCATTGCCACCTGAATTAGCAAATCCAATAGATGGAACTAGAGTGTTGTTAGAAGCTTGCAGGTTACCAATTGCAGTGCCACCCTCATAAAACTTCCCAAACTGATTTGTGGATAAGTTATGATCCAAGGTCAGGTTGTTCACATTATCAGCATATCCATTCCGATAGCTGCTGTCGGCAAAGATATTGTTACGGACAGTAATGTCATAAGGTGTGTAACCGCCAGTATAATCCTTGCCATCAATCACAAAACCTTGGACATTGTTCTCAACAGTATTGTTAAGGACCGACACGTTATGAACATTACTGGTTACAGTAATTCCTGCACCACCATTTACGCCTTTAATTCCATTCCCGTAAATTACGTTGTTGTAAACTCGGATATCTGAGACATCACCTTGACTGGGCTCTTCATCTGCAACCACAATTGCATCAGCCGTATTATTTGCAATAACATTGTTGTAGACGCTGATGTTAAACTCATTAGCACGGCTGCCCTCTACATACAGAGCGGCACCACCACTGAAACCGCGATCAGGTTTACCTTCTATCTGAGCTTGACCAGTTATTGTGTTGTCGTGAGCAGAACCATTGCGAGTACCAACTTTGAGGTCAAGTCCTTCTTTGTTCCCATCTTTGATAATATTGTTAGCTACCTCAAAACCGTCAACACCCCACATGCTTAACGACTCCTGCGTGTGAACTCCATCGGAACTGCCTTGCCATTTCCAAAGCGCTCGTTCAACAGTGTTATTCAACACTTTAATATTTTTGCTGGTGACTTCCGCCTCACCACCATCGAAATAGTGATCAGGCATGACAATGATACCTGAAGCTCCTGTCTCGTAAGTATGATTGTTTTGGACAGTGATATTGTTGGCATCATGCAGACAGATACCAGCCCAAGACGTGTTCTCAATCCGGAAACCATCGATTACCCAATAACCCTTGCCGGCTGATTGAATGACTCCTTTCCCGAAACCACCGTTGTTCGGATCGGGGTCTTCCAATGTCACATTTCCATTGGCTTTAAGAGTGATATTACCTAAATCACTACTACCAGACTTACCAAGAGTGATCTGTTCAGTGTAAGTACCAGGCTGCACCAGAACAGTATCGCCTGCTTTGACAGAAGATTTATCGCTAACTGCATAGTTTATGGTTTTCCAAGGTTGATCGATTGTCCCTGAATTACTATCACTACCATTTGCGGAAACGTAGTAAGTTGTAGCTCCACCGGCAGGCGTTGCCGCTTGAGGGGTAGGCGTTGATGATGCACCTG
>JAQYWN010000807.1 GCA_029379265.1 Rhizonema sp. NSF051 | reverse complement strand
ATTCTAGTAAAAGCTAAGTAATCCTTAATAGAAAATTAGGTAAAACTATAGATGCCTAAACATTAATTTATTGTATACTAATATCATTATTTACTTTTTGTCAATACGATTGTCCAGTAGTTTATAAGCGCTGAGAACGGTCAAATATCATAATCCACATTATGGTTGATTTGTGCAGTGCGTAATATAAGAACGAATATCAATGGTTGTAGGTTATGTTGGAAAAACTAATGGTTTGATAAATGAAAAGTAATCAGCAAGAAATTCTTTTTAGAGAGACAACTGTGATGAATTGGCACAACGAGCCTCCTATATGGAACATTCAAAATGGTACCATTCAAATTACCTCAACTCACAAGACAGATTTCTGGCGCAAGACCTACTACAACTTCATCAGCGATAATGGACACTTCTATTACAAACAAGTTAAGGGAGATTTTATTGTTGAGGCGAAAATTAGTGGTCAGTATAAAGATCAATATGACCAGGCAGGATTGATGGTGCGTTTGGATGAATCCAATTGGCTGAAGTGTGGGATTGAACTTATTGATGGCGTGCTGCAAGTTATTGTTGTAGTTACTCATGATTACTCAGACGTGTCTGTTGTCTCCATACCACAAAACCTCTCTTCGATTTGGATGCGTGTGATTCGACAGGGGTTAGCCTTGGAGGTACTCTACTCTCTAGATGGAGAGAAATACACCATGCTCAGAATGGCTCATCTAACATCAGTTGAGACTGTGAGTGCGGGAGTTATGTGTGCCTCACCAACTGGGAACGGCTTCAATACAACCTTTGAAGGATTCAAAGTCGAAAACTAAACAAGGTTTTACTGTGAATTACAAGGAATTGAGCAAGCAATGATCTGTTGGACATTTAGCTTGCATATTTAATTGTATGAACCGTTGACTGTCAACTATCAGTAAACAACTCTTATAGAGTGATTGTGCAACTTAGATGTCCTTTAGCTTAGTAACTCATATGAAAACTATTGCCTAGTTAGGGAGATCCAAAAAAATAAATCGACCGCCGTCAAACTAGATCTCTTGTTGTAGTCAGGAAGTCTGCCGGAGGATCTTCCCAAGAGCGAGCTTCACACACACGGCTTGAGATTTATTTACTGGTCAGTGCCTTAGTAGAAATAGTCAGGATATAAACCAGGGGAAAGTATGTCGGAGCATCAGTTTTTTGAGATAGATACTGACTTTATAAGTGAAGTAAGTACTGAAACGATCTCGTGGCAAGAAGTTGAGTCAAAAGCGGTAAAAGATGGCACAAAACTAAAGGCACTACCAACGGCAAGCGTTGAGGATCTGCGCAGAATTGATCGGGAATGTCTTTCTTGGGGAGATACTGTTCATTATCAAGAGAACCCCATCTTCGTCACTGGTTGTCAGCAAGGGTTAGTTTTCGACAACGATAGCAACACCTATATTGATACAGGAATGTGGCATTCAAGCTGTAACTTTGGGTATCGAAATCCACAAATTGAATCGGAGGTTTTAAGACAATTCAATACGCTCCCCCAAGCGTGTGGTGACTTCCTACATCGTGAGAAGTTGTTGATAGCCAAACAGGTGGTCGATGCCATATACGAAAGGACTGGGTTAAAGGGTAGGGTATCTTTCAATGTTGGCGGTTCGCTAGTGGTAGAGGACGCGCTGAAAATCGTTCGTAAGAATACAGGAAAGAACAAGGTAGCTGTGATGATGGGCGGATACCACGGACGCTCCCTCGCTACACTAAACCTTTCTTCCAGCCACCGCTATCGGCAGTATTTTAACGAGTTTCCAGAGCGGGCCATTATGTTCCCGTTTGCCAACTGCTCTCAGTGTTTTTATGAAAAGGAAAGAGACACCTGTGATTTATACTGCGCTCGCATGATCAGTAAGGCTTTTGAAAACGAATACTATGGCATTGCCAGCGAGATTAGTTCGGAGATAGGTGCGATGGTTATAGAGCCTTGCCAAGGGCGAGGCTACACGATCCCTCCAAAGGATTTTTATCAAAAATTCATCACAGATTTGCGTGAACGTGGAGTTCTTATTGTAGCTGACGAAATTCAAGTGGGTATGTATCGTACCGGAAAGTTGTTTGCTTTTGAACACTTTGGGTTCGTGCCAGACATTATTACTTTAAGCAAATCATTCACGAATGGACTGAGTCCGGTGAGCTTGGTATGGGCAAGAGCAGACTTGGTGGATCCAAAAGTTTTCACGCCAGGACATGCCCATAGTAACTTTGCAAATCACCCACTGGGTACAGCAGCAGCATTAGCAACGTGGCGGTATATGCTGGCACAGGATTATGAAACTTCAGTACCAGCCAAGGGCGAGTACTTTCTAGCCAAGCTGCGCCAACTGCAAGTGCTTCATCCCTTTGTCTACAGCGTCGATGGGTTGGGACTGCTCCTAAATATGGTTTTTGCAGATGAAAGGGGTTTACCATATCGTAATTCTGCACAACTGGCAGCAGCGATCGCGCAAGACAATGACTTTACATGGCTTGGAAAGACTTGGCGAATGATCCTCCAAACAGGGGGATACGACCTTAACGTCCTGAAGTTCGCCCCCTATCTCGATATCAGCTACGAGGAAATTGACTGTACTATTGGGGTTCTCGATCAGGTGTTACAGAAGCTCGGTCCGATGCTTTCAACCCAATCTATGCCTATTGGAGGTGTCAAATGAAAGCCGCAGTTCTATATGGAGCTAATCAGGTAGAAATCCGTGAAGTAAGCACGCCAGTAAATATCCAAGATGGAGAAGTCATTGCCGATGTGGAATTTATCGGAGTATGTAAGACAGACCAACAGTTGACAATGGCAGGCTTGGATGAAGAGCGCATCTTGGGTCACGAGGTAGTTTGTCGGCTACCTCAGCAAAAAGGTCATTTTGCCTTGAATAACGAGATTTCCTGCGGTCAATGCACTTATTGCCGAGAGCAACTTACTAGTCACTGCCTCAATTTGCTGGAACTTGGTGTTAACCAGGACGGTGGATATGCCGAGAAAATTCGCGTACCCAGAAAGTCTTTGCATCTTTTTGAGTTGGACAATCCAGCATTGGGAGTTCTGATCGAACCTCTAAGTTGCGCTGTGAGGGGTGCTAGTCGCATTCTAGCTGCTATCAATTTGTTGTCGTTATCCCGACCAAAAACCCTGATTATTGGTGGAGGACTTTCGGGTATTCTGATTTCGTACCTGCTTACTCATTCCCCCAATTTCAATGGGGAAATCTACCTGTACGACATCACTAAAGCGCCGCTTCCTTGGGTAGATAGATTGGGGATTCAGCGAGTCGAGTTCCCAGAACCCGATCAAGCGCACTTAATCGTTGAGTGTTCGGGTTCGCCAGATGGTCTTGGCACTGCGCTGCGTCTGGTACGCAAGGCAGGTATAGTATGCATTTATGGTGTTCCCAAGCAAGGGATTTCCTTACCAGTATCTCCACACGAGCTGTTTATGCGGGAAATTACTGTGATCACATCCTTTGCAGGTGCCACAGACGAGACTATGGGGGCAGCAATCGCTTACATTAAGCGCGACGAAAAATTCTTTGAGCAACTGTTGGGTTGGATGATACCTCTAGAGCAGCTTCCAACCCAACTAACCGTCTGGAGTCCCCAACCGGGGACGCGCACTGTTGTTGACATGAGCGCTTGAAGAAGATTCTCATGCTAGACTTAGCTGTGATTTTCGATATGGACGGTTTATTAATAGACAGCGAGCCGCTATGGTGCCGAGCGGAAGTAGAGGTATTCAACAATCTAGTAGGTCTTAATCGTCGATAACCGGATATAGGCGTTTGAGTTTGGTGCGGGC
>JAQYWN010000806.1 GCA_029379265.1 Rhizonema sp. NSF051 | reverse complement strand
TACTTACACTATATAAGAGTGAACCCTGATAGCTACTCAGTATATTATAAACTGCTAGCTTTGAATAGTTAGATTTGTATTTTTACGTTAAAATTTGGAAATCATGACACATAGCAATCCGATTGAGGTTGTGAATTGTTGCTGATAGTTAATCATCTTAGTACAACAAGGCAAAAGTAAAAAGTTTGAACATTTCCGCGTGTAAACTTTTTACCTATTTCAGATGGGTAGCTTATTTCCGCCGCTCTGTACTAGTAAACGGTGACGGAAACAAGGAGCCCATTCAAAACTACCGAAAAGCTCTACATTCAAGCTCTTTAATTTTGCGAAAAGTAGGCAGTACTGCTTTGCTCAAAATTAAAAAACTTTGTATTGTCAGCTTTATAGCAATAAAGAAAGATTAAATTCTTACCACTAAGTCATTCTGGTATGTCATCCCTTGTTAGGCAGTCGCTGATGATGAGAGATTTGCCGGAAAGTACTATTTGAACAGCCACGACTAGATCCTGTTTAGATTGCATCAACTTTATAAGTAGTGATGCTAATTCGTCCTCGGTAAAAATACTATTGCAGTTAGTAAATAAAATTTGACTTTTTTTTCAGGAAAAGCCTAAAATTGATACCCGATAATCCGGAGACACCGAAAAAACTGAGAAGAGGAAAATATACTGATAAAACGTAAGAATTCAGGAGACAGAATACATCCGTCAGAATAGTTACCTAAACCGAAAGCATTTGATGAAATGAATATACCAACAATGATATATTCCTCATAAATTCTGACTTCTGACGACTGACGTCACGAATCCTTACGATAAAACTACAATTTGCTCAATTGCCGAAAGAGGCTTCAGATCATGACTGGCACATCTATATATTTGTTAACAACTCCTGGAAATTCATCTATTGAAATTTCTCAAGATGAAGTAAGAACGCTTCTTTCTGAGATAGAAAGTCAACTTCATCAAAGCAAAGTTTATCGCCGTGCACTTGGTGCATTACAAAAGTTATTGGGTTCAACAGAACAAGCTGATGTTCTATTCAAACTTGTAGGCAGAGAAGCAATAGGTTTAGCATTTCGGCAATTCACAGAAAAGCAGGAAAAAATCGCAGAAACTCAGCAAATAGACGAAAAAAGTGAAGTAATAGCAGCCCTACAGCCAGTAGAATCCGCAGAATTAGCCGAGTCTTCAAATAGTATTAAATTGCACCAAGAGTCTGTCGTCACAACCAGCGAAATCGACTCACACTCAGAGTTTGATGTGATCTTAGATACATCAGACGATCCAGTGAAAGCTGCAACAAAAGACAGTTTCATCAAGGTAACACCGAAGCAGTGGTTCAAGTTGAACAAAAAACCTTCTCAAGCCGAATTGGCTCAAACGGCAGCAGAAAAGCGGATAGAGACTTTACGTCAAATTGGGCAACAACTCCGGCAAGCCCGTGAATCTCAAGGGCTTTCCCTCAGCCAACTTAATGTTTATACTCACGTACAAATCACTTACATGGAGGCTATAGAGAATGGCAATTGGGAGTTATTGCCAGATGAAGTCTATGTTCGTGGCTATATTCGCGTTATGGGAAATTCTTTAGGATTAAATGGCTCGACGTTAGCTGGTGCTTTACCAGCACCATCCGTTATGAAATCACTCGTGCCACCTCAGTACCAAATTAAGAATAGTGGTGGATTTGGAGGGTTTGGATTGGCAGTACGACCTGTACATTTGTATATAGGCTACACTGCTCTTGTGGCGGGAGCTTTTAGCGGGTTATCAATGATATCTCAGCAACAAACAAATGCTGACAGACTTCTTAACAAAGCCACAATAACGCCACCCTCTTCATCGTTCGCCCAATCGTTGAAAGATAAAAAAACAACTGTAAAACCAGCTTTACAATCTAATACTGCTGGTGTTAGCGTTGGACATGATATTTCTCCACCAGAAGCACTTTAGGAATGAAGGAAGAAGAACACGTAATCACAAGAGTATTGGTAATTTATTCGTTAATGGTTAATTGCAATTAACCATTAACCATTGCCTAACTTACGTTCTTAGTATTTACTCGTCTTTTTTTCGCTCAAACTAATCCAGAACGCAGTGCGAGAACTGCGGCTTGTACGCGATCATCAACGGATAATTTGTTCATAATTCCCCGAACGTGAGTTTTCACAGTGTTGGGACTGAGATACAATTTCTCAGCAATTTCTGGGTTGCTTAAACCATCAACCATCAGTCTCAGCACTTCTAACTCGCGCTGAGACAAGTTTGCTGAGTTACCTTTGGGAGAGGGTGGTTTGAGATTGTCAATGACTTTCCTGGCAATTTGGGGATCGAGATAGGTTGCACCTTCAACTGCAGCGGCGATCGCACTCAGCAGTCGTTCTACACTTGCCCCTTTGATACAATATGCATCTGCCCCACTAGACAGAGCAGCGATAATTTCCGTATCTGTTTTATGAGATGTCAGCATCACCACATGAGTGTCTGGTAGTGCTGCTTTAATTTGCTGTGTTGCGGCAATACCATCAAGCCGTGGTAAGCCAATATCCATCACAACCAGATCCGGTTTCAGTTTGAGGGAAGCTTGTACACCTAAATAACCATCTTCCGCTTGTCCAACAATTTCTAATTGAGGATGAGCCATTAAGGATTGTTCCAATCCCAGTTGCATCATTGGATCGTCTTCTACGATCAAAACTCGCAATCGAGAGGTACTAGGTAGATTCAAGTTATAGGTAGTATATAGAGACATTTTAAAGCGATTTTGGCCAACTTACTTCATTATTCTTCAACGCGATAGCCCAACTCTGCTAAATGTAGGCGAGACTGACGCCATTTTGGTTGCACCTTGACGAACAGTTCCAAGTACACTTTACCAGCGATTAATTTTTGGATTTGTTCGCGTGCTTCACTACCGATTGCTTTTAGCATTGTTCCACCTTTACCAATGAGAATTCCCTTTTGAGAATCTCGTTCTACATGAATAGTGGCGAGAACACGGGTAATAGTTGATGTTTCTTCCACTAGATCTATGGAGACGGCTACCGAGTGGGGAACTTCCTCACGAGTTAAGAGTAAAATCTGTTCTCGAATTAATTCGCCCATGATAAAGCGTTCCGGTTGATCAGTTACTAAATCGGGTGGATAATACAGTGGTCCTCGTTCTAAATTTTGAATCAATAATTGTTGTAGTTGCGGCAATCCTACAGATGTTTTGGCAGAAAACTCCACAGTCTGCCATTGGTGGGATGACGCCAGTTCCCTGTAACTCTCATCAATTGAAGAGGAATCTTGGGGTTGAAGATCAATTTTGTTCAAGCCTAAAATGACTAATGTTTGACTCGTAAGAGCATTGCCTGCAACATCTTTACTCAGTAAGTCAGCGATGTAGCGATCGCCCGCACCACAATTTGTAGATCCATCCACCACAAACAGAATCACATCTACAGATTCAATGGCTATCTTGGCATTTCTCACCAGCACTTCGCCTAGTTGGTGATGGGGTTTATGGATTCCTGGAGTATCCACAAAAATGAGTTGTGCAACTGGTGTAGTTATAATGCCTCGTAACCGATTGCGTGTTGTTTGTGCTACTGGTGAAGTTATGGCTATTTTTTGTCCGACTAATTGATTCATTAGCGTAGATTTACCGACATTAGGACGACCGATAATGCCAATAAAACCCGATTTAAAGTCAGGCGGAGCCTGCGGAATGAGTCCTTCTTCTGAAGTTGAGAAGACGTCATATTGAATACTAGTCACTTGTGGCTTTACTCTCTTGTTTACTATATAAGGTAAGTTTGTTTTTTCTCAAAGACAAAAC
>JAQYWN010000805.1 GCA_029379265.1 Rhizonema sp. NSF051 | reverse complement strand
GTTTGAATCATTTATATTAATCCTAACTTTAAGTACTAATGATGAATTTGTATTTATTCATTCATCAGTATTTTATGCAATTAAAGTTTTTTATGACTGCATAATTGCCTTACGCTTTATCAGCTTGAGTTTTTGCACAGAGGTTTGCTCTAGTTCTTGTTCTTTTATTAGTTGTTGTTCTCTGTCAGTTTTTGCAAGTACGTTGGCTAGCTCATCGACTCGAATGTCAGGCTGTTCAATAACATGACGTATAATTATTTCAAAATGACTTATCATTCGAGTAATAGTGATGGCATCGAATAACTCTGTTTTATACTCTAATGAGCCATTGAAACCTTCTAGACTTTCCCAAATACTTAGCTTCAAATCAAACTTTGAAGTCCCACTGTCGGCTTCCAAAGGACTTAAAGTCAGCCTTGAAAGTTCGATAGTTGGTATCTGGGCATTTTGAAGAATAAACATCACCTGAAATAGAGGATTATGGCTTAAACTTCGTTCCGGCTGCAATTCCTCCACTAACTTCTCAAAGGGCAAATCTTGATGAGCATAGGCTCCCAAAGCAACTTCGCGCACCCGTCCTAATAACTCACGGAAAGTCGGATTGCCAGATAGGTTTGTACGTAAGACCAATGTGTTGAGAAAAAAGCCAATTAATCTTTCAGTTTCTGCTCTATTACGACCTGCAACAGGCGAACCTACTATTATTTCTTCTTGGTTTGAATAGCAGTATAACAAAATCTTGAACACTGTTAAAAGTGTCATAAACTGAGTGACACCTTCCTGTCGATTCAAGTTGTTAACTGACTCGCTTAGAGCTTTAGGAAAGGCTATAAATTGCTTTTTGCCAGTAAATGATTGTATGGTTGGTCGCGGTCGGTCTATGGGAAGTTGCAGTACAGGTAAACTGTCGCTTAGTTGCTGCTTCCAGTAATTTACCTGATTGTGAAGTACTTCTCCTTGCAACCATTGTCTCTGCCAATAAGCAAAATCTGCATATTGTATGGGAAGTTCAGGAAGTTGCAATGGCAAACTAATAGAGAAAGCTTTGTAAATCTCTGCCAGTTCTTGAATAAGAATCCCAATAGACCAGCCATCCGAAATGATGTGGTGCATAACTAATAATAGCATATGCTCCTGTTGTGTCAAACGTAGGAGTTTAGCTCGCAGGAGTGGTGCTTGGGACAAGTCAAAGGGCTGCTGAGCGAACTCAGTAGCGATGCACAAAGCTGACTCTATATTTACTGACGGTAAATCTACAACTGGCAAGGTCAACTTTAAGGTTGGGGCGATCGCTTGAATGGGTCGTCCTTTTACTGCACAAAAGCTTGTTCGCAAAGCTTCATGACGCCGCACGACTTCATTAAGACTTTGTTCTAAGATGGCTGTGTTTAGCTCCCCAGTTAAATGCACAGCAATCGGAACGTTATAGAAGGGGTTTTCTGGTTCTAATTGGTCGAGAAACCACAAGCGTTCTTGGGCAAGGCACAGAGGCAGTTCTTGATTTCGGGAAATCGGCTCCAGTTTGGGTTCTAACGCTGTTTTTGTGGTTAATAGAGTCAGTATTTGTCTTGCCAGCAGGATGACACTAGCGTCTTGGAAGAAATCCTCGATAGATATTGTGACTTTAATATCTACTTGAATCTGATTTTTGAGTTCAAAGACCATCAATGAATCGAGTCCTAAAGTACTTAGTGGTACTTCTTGATTGAGTTGGGATGGTGCAACTTTTAGTACGCGAGCAATCTGTGTTTGAAGATAAGGTATCAGTAGTGGCAGGCGTTTTTCTGGTGGAGTTGCAAGAACTGTCTCGCGGCTAAGACTTACTTCTTCTCCCAAGTCATCTGTATGATCCAGGATACTGCTGCCGACAATCTCCAATTCACCTGCTTGAAACTGTGCGCGAATTGCACGGCGTTGAATCTTGCCACTAGAGGTTTTGCAAGCAGTGCCGGGTTTAATCAACACCATTGCATAAACTTGCACCTCGTGTTCAGAAGCAACTGCCTGACGAATTGCTGCTGCAACTTCATCAAGATTTGGTTTGGCACGAAACTCTAACTCTTGCACAACCACCAGTCGTTCTTCATTCTCTACCTCAACCGAGAAAGCTGCACCGCTACCTGAACGCAATGACGAATGACTGCGTTCTGCGGTTAACTCTATGTCTTGTGGATAGAGGTTACGACCACGGATAATGATTAAGTCTTTGGCTCGACCTGTAATGAAGAGTTCTCCATTGTTTAAAAAGCCTAGGTCACCAGTGCGTAGAAATGGCCCGTCTGTTGTGTCTGGAAGGTAGGCGTGAAATATCTGCTCTGTCTGTTCTTTTCTATTCCAATAACCCTGACCAACACTTGGTCCTGAAACCCATATTTCTCCAACTTCATCTGGTGAACAGCGAGTTGATGTTTCGGAATTGACAATAACTATTTGCTGTTGAGGAATGGTTTGACCGCAGCTAACAAAGGTCTGGGGATCTTCACTATTGGCAGATGCTTCAACGACTAGGTTTTTCTCTAATAAAGATTTTGCCACTATTTTGCTTGGAGGTAAAACTTTCTTACTCCCACCAGAAACCATCAGTGTTGCTTCTGCCATGCCGTAACAGGGATAGAATGCTGACGCACGAAAACCACACTCTGCAAAGGTTGCAGCAAATTGCTCTAAAGTTTCCTGTCGGATTGGTTCAGCACCGTTAAATGCGACATTCCAACTACTTAAGTCGAGAGTTTCTTTTTGTTGTTGGGAAATTCTTTGAATACACTGCTCATAAGCAAAATTGGGACCACCACTCGTCGTGCCTTTGTGGCGAGAAATTGCCTGTAACCAGCGGAATGGTCGTTGCAGAAAAGATGCTGGGGACATAAGAATGCAACCAAACCCACCATACAAAGGTTGCAAAATGCCACCAATCAACCCCATATCATGGTAAACAGGTAGCCAGGAGACAAAGACACTGCTGGGAAAATGTTCCATGAGTTGGTAAGTCACGGCGGCATTGTGCAGCAGATTGCCATGACTCAGCATGACACCTTTGGGTGTGCCTGTAGAACCAGATGTGTACTGCAAGAACGCGAGGGTATCTGCATTGATTTCAGGCTGTTGCCAAGAATCTTCTAAACCCTGTGCCAGGTTATCGGTAGCTAGCCCGTGAAACTCACCTATGTTTGTTTGTTGTGTCAATATCGATTGTAATGTGGGGAGCATTGCCGTTGTGGTGAGAGCGACTTTCGCCTGTGCATCTGTGATAATAGCCTGTATTCTGGGTGTTTTACGCTCATTGCGAGGTGGATAAGCTGGAACCGCCACAACTCCCGCGTAAAGACAACCAAAAAAAGCACTCAAGTAATCTAGCCCTGGTGGATAAAGCAATATAGCGCGTTCCCCACATAAATTAAGGGCTTGGAGTTGAGATGCGATCGCCCGACTGCGTCGATCCAACTCGTGATAAGTCAGCTTTGATTCCTGAGTCTCTCCATCTTCAAGGAAAGTAAACGCTTGTGTTTGCAGCTGTGTTGAACTGCGATAACGTAGAATATCAACGACTGTCCCACATTGATGGGGGATTTCTGGAAAACTATTGAGAATTGGAGTCACTTTCCACCTCCAGCAATTCAGGATCACACAAAAAAATATTGAGATTAGGCAAGTAAAATCCCAAACTTCACTCTATCTAAGTCAGAGCGATACCTTTACGTTTTCACGCTATTGAATTAGGACAATTCTTCGTTCAATAAATCTCAATTGTTGTTTTAAACAAAAAAGACTGCATAATTGCTTGATTAGTCACGCAAAATTTTAAGCTAAATTTGTTGAAAGTTATTTTT
>JAQYWN010000804.1 GCA_029379265.1 Rhizonema sp. NSF051 | reverse complement strand
TGGTGGCCAGAAACAAGCAACAATTTAACTGTGTGCATTTAACCGGATTTGATATAAAATATTTAGCAACACAGATTTGCTCTGCAAATTTACGGTATGTTCTAAAATTTCTAACCCCCGTGCTAAGTTGATCTCTGACTGAGATCGAAGATTAAACGCTGCGACTTGAATCTTATCTGTAGGGTAAAGTAGCTTCAGGAACAGCAACAATCTCTCTTTGATATCAATTTCCAATTCTAAGAGTGCGCGTTGTAACAATTCACAGATAGTATGAAATCTTTCATTAGATTGAGGTTCCTTCTCATTTCCTATTTTGAAGTCTATATAAGCAGCGTAAATCTCCCCTAAAAAGCGTAATTCCTGTTCAATTAATATTTCAACCCTACTATGCAACCCTACGACTAAACCTGTAATTCCTTCTCGTTCATGCCTTTTGAGTAAGGTGCGAAGGATACGATCCCTGATAGTACCTCTAGATGTTTTTAAGTGAAGCCATAAAGTATCCACAGCTTCTAGGGTAGGGATTTGAGCAATCGTAGCAAGAGCGTAAATCCGTACAACTTCCGGTTTGTAAATATTGCTAACTAGCTTTGTAAGCATTGGTAGAGCGTCATTCTCCAATCTGGCTAAGGCACGCATTGCTGTCATTCGGGTTGACTTGTAGTCAAGTCCTCCCATAAGCGCTGGATAGTACTCTTCTAAATGGGTGGCGGCAATCATTTCCAATACCGCACAACGTACCCGCAAAGATTCATCCTGTAATAAATTTGGTATGTAAATCCTTAGTGCTTGCAAATAAACTGCTTCTGATAGAGCCTTAACGGCATTGATCCTTTCCTGTTCTTGTTTGTGAGTGAGCATCCGCCTTAAAGTTTTGGTAGCTGCTCCTTTTTGCAATGGTGTTCCTTTACTCAGAAGTAGAGTGGCAGCTGTCGCTCGAATTAGAGAGTTTTGTCGTGATAAATACTCTTCTAGCTGGCTTAAATCTGGATTTGCTTCAGAAAGCCAAATGTAGCGTAGGGCAAGAGCAAAAACTTCGGGAGACTGTGGTGCATTGCTAAGTTGGGATTCAAACACAGTGTGGACTTCGGGTAAATAAGCAGGATAAGCACCACATGCAAGCATCACTTCCAAGCTGGTTTTTTGTAAAGAAGGGGGTAGCTTAACGAGTAAAGGTGCTAAAACTGCTGCTGCTCCTTTAGGATCGATTTGGAATAAAAGTTCAATGCAAGAACGTTTGTCTGCAGGAGTGCTTTTTTCTCCTAAAGCTTTCACAACGGCCTGCTTAAATGCACGTAAATCTAGATCTGTGGGATTTAACTGCCCTTGCCCCGCACTTAAAACTAACAAATTGACATAATGCGATCTCAGCAACCAGACGATTCCAGCACAAATCAAAGCTAAGCCTGCAGTTTCTACGACAATGACGAACTTTTGTAAAAATAAAGACGCCATTGATGTCGTCAGCCAGATTGTGGACAAAATGATGACACCTGCTGTTCCTCCCCCAAAGGCTTCAGCAATCCCTTCCGATAATGTTTGTATGTAGTTGCGAATTTTATCTGGAATCGGTTGGAAAAGCAGTGGTCCACTACTGGCAACAAAGGTATAGTGCAAGAGTTCGGAAAGAAACTTGAGAATGACTAAAGCCCAGAGAAATTCGTGCGCTTCTAACAGAGGAATTGTAAGTGGTATTAAGATGAGTATGCATACTGGTAAAGACGCAACGGTGATAAACACCCCAAAGCGTTCGAGTGTTCTGCTGGAGATGAATAACTGCATCCCTAGCTCACAAACTCCTGTAATCCCACCAAATAAACCTAAGAAACTGGCGATTTGTTTGTCGTTGTAATTTATTTTTAACTGAGTAAGATATTGAAAATCTATTAATACCCATAGCACTTGCAGCAGAGCAAAAAATGCAAATAAGAGCAACGTATAGCGTTTTAATGAACCTGAAAGGTGACTTCTTTGATTTCTTGGCTCGGTAATTTTTTGTTGTGTAACGTCGGGAAAAACTTGCTGGTATTTGTGAGTCAGATGCCAGAGAATAAATGCCCCTAATGCTATAAACACACCGGCAAATGGCATAATGACATTATTCAGTCCGACAAATAGTAGTAGTAAAGGCAAACTGAAACCGCTAACGATATCAGCTACCAAAATGCCACTGCTAATTAATGGATAAGTGCGTTTAATTTCTCTAATATTAAAGAGTTGATTGGCTGTAATTGAGGTGTTGAGGTCGTTGACAACGTAAAATGCATCTACCCACAGCCGGAGTACAAAGATGGTAAAGACTGCTATGTGTGGAACTGATATTCCCCATTGCAGTAATACTAACGGTAAGAACATCCCTGGTGCGATCGCCACTATAACCCAACGTAACGGGAAAGTTTTTTGCAGCCACGAGTATAAAGAAACTAAGAGAGTACTGAGCACTGCACTGGCAATATAAATCCAAGGTAATGATTGTGCACCATATTCGTCTAAAAATAGTGCGACCGCACTGTCTTCAGCCCACCGTAATCCTACACAGGTGATTGTATAAAACGCGAACATTAACAATGTGCGATCGCTCTCCTCCGGTCGGAGATTCACCCATTGTAATAGTCGTGGCATCCCTGTCTTTCCAGCAAACCTGTGTTTTTTCAATTCCATGTAGTTTGTGACTTTCTGGAGTACTCATTACTTAGTGAGTACATTTGCTATTGCCCAGATATCCACAACCAGCACAGTTTTTAAGATAGAAGAAAGCATTCTCTACCTTAGTCCTGTGAAAATGGCAAAAGTCCCGAGCAACTGAGTATTATTTTTCCCACTCAGCACTCAGGACTATCAATTGATTTTGGATTTAAAGGTTACAGGCTATTAGTTCGTCTACTTCTTAGGGGAGATGAGCATCATCATGTTTCTCCCTTCTTTTTTAGGCATTTGCTGCACCTCGCCAACAGGGTCCAAGTCTGTGGCCATCCGCTTGAGTAACTCTTCTGCTAAGTCACTGTGTTGAATTTCTCGACCCCGAAACATCACCGTAGCTTTGACTTTATCGCCATCTTTGAGAAAACGCTCTGCTTGCTTAACACGCACGTTATAGTCATGCTCTTCTATTTTGTAGCGCATTTTCACTTCTTTGACATCGGCGGTATGCTGCTTTTTCCGGGCTTCACGTGCCTTCTTCTCTTGCTCGAACTTGTATTTCCCGTAATTCATAATTCGACAAACGGGAGGGTCAGCCTTATCACTTAACAGCACAAGATCCAGCTCTTTTTCTTCCGCTAATTGCAGTGCTTCCTGCGGGGTGATAATTCCCAGCTGGCTACCATCGGTGTCAATGACCCGAATTTTCGGGAAGCGAATGCGTTCGTTGATTTGAGGCAGATCGCGGGTTCTTTTTTTCTCAATGACAGACATTATGATTTGTAGGAGCTCTTGGTTAGGTAGGTCAGTTTATCTGAGTGATGTGCCTCAGAAACCAAATGTATGAGTAACCGAGGACTTTAAAAGGAGTCTATAGTTATAGGTTAGCTAATTTAGAAGACGATGTCGTCTTCGTTGTATCTGCCATTTTACTAACTCTCAAAGAGTTTCTGTTTAATAGTTAATCTAATTTAGACAATAGTAGCATTTTTTAACTATTGTAACAGTTTTAGTAAACCAGTTGACATTTTAACACGTCAGCATATTCTCAGAATGCAAAGATCACGTAGACAACGCCTTTGTTAATATATATGTATTACTAGCAGCGCAAGTCATGGAGAGAAAAGTATATCCAAAGTCCGGTCATTAAAATGTTTCTAACTGTTCAGTTATTTCTATAGCAGTGTATTAGT
>JAQYWN010000803.1 GCA_029379265.1 Rhizonema sp. NSF051 | reverse complement strand
GAATTCTACTCTGGAGCTAAAAATAATACTGTTAAGATAATGAAAAAGTTTTTAATGTCAGGATTGTTACTGCTTTTGTTACCATTAATGGCTTGTTCACACAAATCCGGGACTTCGGAAACGGCAAGCACATCAGATGTAAAGCCTTTGGTAACAGGGGCAATTCCTGATCAAGATCCAGAGAAGTTACAGCGCCAGTCTACTAAACTAGCAGCGTATTTGCAGAAAGAACTAGGCTTTCCCGTGCAATACAAGCCAGTCACTGATTATACAGCAGCAGTGACTGGATTTAAAGTCGGAGATTTAGACCTCGTCTGGTTTGGG
The DNA here is from genome assembly GCA_029379265.1 of Rhizonema sp. NSF051. Lineage (GTDB taxonomy): Bacteria > Cyanobacteriota > Cyanobacteriia > Cyanobacteriales > Nostocaceae > Rhizonema. The sequence goes on along the minus strand of JAQYWN010000803.1, from coordinate 3,510 downwards.
GGATTAACAGGCGTTCAGGCAAGGTTGCAAGTCCCAGGAGCAGAAGCGATCGCCCAACGTGACGTAGACGAAAAATTCCACAGCATCTTCATTGCCAACAAGAAAAGTGGTCTAAAACCGTTAAAAGATATTAGCGATCTTAAACAACTTAAAGGGCATACCTTGACATTTGGTAGCGAGTCTTCTACCTCAGGACGATTAATGCCTCAATACTTTTTGAAACAAGCTGGCGTAGAATTAACAAATTTTAAAGGTCAAGTTGGCTTTTCTGGCGACCATGATAAAACTATTAAACTTGTAGAAGCAGGAACATATGAAGTCGGTGCTTTAAATGAAAAAGTTTGGTTACAGCGCGTTGATGCTAAAGAAGTCGATTTGAACAAAGTAGAAGTTATCTGGCGTACCCCTGCCTTTTATGACTACCATTGGGTCATTAACCCTCAAGTTAAACAGCGTTATGGCGAAGAGTTTGTCAAAAAAGTGCAAAATGCCTTCTTTAAATTAGACCCTAAAGTACCAGAACAAAAAGAAATCCTCGACCTATTTCAAGCAAAGAAATTTATTGCCACCAAAAATGACAACTACGTTCAAATTGAACAAGTTGGTCGGGAAATCGGGAAAATAAAATAATTAGCTATCAATTGAATACATTTAGCGCATAATCCTTCAAGGGAAAAAAAAGTGACTGACTTAACTGCTAACCGCTAATTGCTCTTTATGACTTTATCCGTACCAATTTTTGAAATTAAAAATGTTACCAAAAAATTTAGTAATTTACCGTCTCTCATCGACATAAACTTGCAAATCTACCCAGGTGAATGCGTAGCTCTTGTCGGTTCAAGCGGTGCTGGGAAAAGTACCTTGTTAAGCGTACTCAATGGTACGCTACAACCGACACAAGGAGAAGTATGGGTACTAGGTCGCAACTTGGCACGATTGAATTCTCGGGAAGTACGGCAAGTACAACGGCAGATTGGTACAATTTATCAGCAATTTCATTTAGTAGACAACCTGCAAGTCATTCATAATGTTAATGCTGGGCATTTAGGAAGGTGGTCATTTCTCAAAGCTGTAGTTTCACTACTTTATCCAATAGAAGTGGAAACAGCAGTAAAAGCTTTAAGACAAGTGGGAATTCCTGAAAAGCTGTATGAACGTACTGATCGCCTATCTGGGGGACAACAACAACGAGTAGCGATCGCTCGTACATTAGTACAAAATCCCATCGCCATCCTCGCTGATGAACCCATCTCTAACCTCGATCCCGAACGCAGTCGCGAAATCATGAATTTATTGCGCCAGCTAAGTCAGGAATCTGGGAAAACATTGGTTACTAGCCTTCATGCTTGGGAATACGCCCGCAGTTACTTCCACCGTATTATTGGTTTGCGAGATGGACGTGTTTTGTTTGATGCACCTGTTGATGAGGTGTCATCGGTGATGGTGGAGAATTTATATAGAATTGAAGCGAGATGAGAGAGGGGGAGAGGAGGAGAAGAAATTGCATTACTTATCTTACACTCCTGTTGGGAGTAAAAATTGAAATCTAAAATTACAAATCTAAAATTTCCTCAACGACCTTCAGTGATAAATTGGCAGACTCTATGGGGATTGCTGTTTGTTTTATCTGTTTTTTGGTCGTTGCATGTAGCTGGTATATTTCAAGCGGATTTGGTAAATGTTGGGGGTTGGACTCTTGTTTTTCGCTTTCTTGGTGCTGTACTTTCACCGGATTTGAGTCCAGAATTTCTCCTCTTGACTCTCGATGCGACGTTGAAAACTCTCGCCTATGCAGTCTGTGGTACTTTCTTCTGTGTGGTGATCGGGTTGGTAGGTGGTATTCTCTCTAGTCAGGTGTGGTGGGAGGTTTCATATATTCGCTTTCAAACTCCTTGGCTGTTGATGCGAGGTATTTTGGCAATTCCAAGAGCAATTCATGAACTGATTTGGGGATTGTTTTTCGTGAATATTTTTGGACTCGATCCACTGGTGGCAGTGTTGGCGATCGCAATTCCTTTTGGTGCAGTTGTGGCTAAGGTATTTTCGGAAATTTTGGATGAAACTCCCCGTCAGCCATTACTTGCACTTCTTAATAGTGGTGTTCCTCCTCTCAATGCTTTTGCCTACAGTTTAATTCCACAAGCTTTCCCCAATCTGCTTTCCTATAGCTTTTACCGCTTAGAGTGTTCTATTCGTTCTGCTGCTGTGTTAGGTATTATCGGCGCTGGTGGATTGGGTTATCAGATTTTTCTTAGTCTTCAGTCGCTGCATTACGAACAAATGTGGACTTTGATGTTTGCTTTGATGTTGTTAAGTGGCGGGACTGATTTCTTAAGTGCGTTTCTAAGGCAGCGTTTGGATATTCCCAGTCGAATTGATTTGAATGTTCTCAATCTAAAGCAGCGTCACGAAATAAAGCAACGCGATCCACTTGTGAAGCTCTTGTTGTTGAGTGGAGTTGCTTTATTAATATTTTCCTTCTGGTACGTTCAGGCTGATTTTAGCAAACTTTGGTCACCACGCACTGCTCAACTTTTAGCAAGAATCATTCAAGATGCTTTTCCGCCACAGTGGGTAGATCTCAATCAGTTGTTTGTGCTGTCTACTCAAACTATTGCCATGTCTATCTTGGCAATGACTTTTGCCAGTTTGGGGGGCATTTTGCTTTCTTTTCTGGCCGCAAGGAGAATCGGGAAGAAACGAGAAGCGGAGAATCCACTTTCTACTCCCGACTCCTGGATGTTATCCGTATTAAAACCGCCCCTACCTACTCGTTTCCTTCTACTTTTCACTCGTGCTGTTCCAGAACCGATTTGGGCGTTAATCTTTCTATTTGTATTATTTCCGGGGATTTTGCCCGGTGCGATCGCCCTTGGTTTACATAATATGGGTATTATTGGGCGTTTGATGGCAGAGGTCGTAGAAAATTTAGATGATCGACCTTTACGTTCCCTAAAAGCTTTAGGCGCAAGTCATTCTCAAGTTTTCCTCTATGGCGTTTTACCTCTCACTCTCCCACGTTTCCTTGCTTACGTTCTCTATCGTTGGGAGGATTGCACCCGTGCTACAGTGATTGTTGGTTTGGTCGGTGCAGGTGGTTTAGGCCGTCTTATTACTGAGCAGTTAAGCAGTTTTGATTACAAAGGTCTACTGACTACTTTGATAGTTTTTATTGGTCTTACTTTTGCGGTCGATCTCATCAGTGCCTCAGTTCGACGCGCTTTAAGGTGACTCTGTATCATGGAAACATCCTTCTGCCGCTACCGCGTTCTTTGTACTTTGAGCTTGAATAGATGTGCTGGAAGTAAAAGCCGTGATTTTGACTTGCTGGTTGAAACCATAGCATCTATAGATAGGCACTGTGTGCAACGCAAGTGGCGATACGGATGGTAGCCGTTGCAACGCATCGCCGTACTTTTTTGAGCAAAGCAATAATAAAATTGAAATAAAGATTACATAAAATCAATCACTTTGCTTGACTTTATGTACTTAAATATACTATATATAGTG
>JAQYWN010000802.1 GCA_029379265.1 Rhizonema sp. NSF051 | reverse complement strand
CGTAAGTAGAGCTAATATTAGATCAGAATATTAAAAATATGCTTCTCATTTATGCGAAACTCAAATCTACCGGAGTCAGAGTTGCTCAGAACAGTTTTGCAACCGCTGTTAGATGATTTTCAATATTGGTTCGCTTCCTCTCGCGACCTTTTGGAAGCAGAGCGACTCTCATTTTTGAATCAAGAGGAGCAATCTAACTTGCTTTCACGAGTTAAGCAAGCGCAGCAGGAAGTTCAAGCAGCAAAGATGCTGTTTAGTGCAACTGATGGACAAGTAGGGGTTGATATGACAACGTTAATGCCTTGGCATAATTTGGTAACGGAATGCTGGAGTCTAGCAATGCGATTTCGTTCTCTAAAAGAGGTTTAATCAGTCAATTTTGTTATTGTCTATCTCCGGCAACAGCAAAAAAAATATAAGAAAAAACCTTTAACACCACAATAAGTCACCCAAAGCAATGTAAGCTACACCAAAATTAAAGATTTACAAACATTTACTAACGGCGCACGCGAAGTGCGTTAACCACTCAACCTCACTGTGGATTAGGGAACAAGCTTGAAAAAGCTTTACAATACAAGGCTTTAAAATTTCTTACTTCTGGAGGAAAAAAATATGTTACACCTGCTTTATATTTTCGTTTTTACCATCCTTGCTTTTATAGCTGTGGGAAATTTGATCCGCAATCTGATCATGTTTAGTTTTGATCGAGAACGCACTTACCCACCAAATTCTTGGGAATCGGCAAATCAAGGCAACTATCCTTACTCTTCATCAAAAAAGCCATTTACACCTCATCCAGAATTATTAGATGCCACTGGTCATTTAATTAGAGAGCCCCTATTAGTCATGCGCTCTATCAACGTTGAAGATGCCCGCCAACAATTAGACTATTTGTACGAAGCTTCACCAGGACAAAAAGGCGAGAGTCAGGAAGAAGGTTGAATAATAAGAAATTTTAGATTTTGGATTTTGGATTCAATCCAAAATCCAAAATGAAGATTAAGCCTCAATAACAACCCGAAGATTGCCGCGTTTTTTAGCAACGCGACAAGCTGTCGTACCACCGGAACGCTCGAATTCCAAATCGAGAATGGTTGTACCGACACGCAAGTTCTGTAGTGACAGGCGAGTGATAGACTCGGGCAAAGTCGGGTCTATAATTCGCAAGCAGTTATTGGGAGCATCAGGAACTAAGTTGACAATTGTTTGCAGCAGTTGAAAAATACTGCCCGTGGCCCAAGCTTGAGGAGTACAAGCGACAGGATACTGTACTGGGGCATTATCACCACTGCGTTCATAACCGCAGAAAAGTTCGGGAGGACGATTATAAGGCTGTCGATTAGTCATGTCAAACAAACCTTCAAAAAGTTCCAAGGCTTGATCGACTAAACCGAGCGATCGCAACCCCATAGCAATAAGCGAGTTATCGTGGGGCCATACCGAACCAATGTGATAACCCATAGGATTGTAAGCTGGCGACAAACTGCTCAATGTACGAATACCCCAACCATTAAACATGTCAGGTGCTCGCAGTCGTTCTGCTACACTGTAAGCTTTTTCTGGTGTGAAAAGTCCTAAATGCAAACAATGACCAGGATTCGATGTAATACTATCAGCTTGGTTGCCATCTCCATCCAAAGCCAGAGCACAGAAATCTTGATCTTGAATCCAAAAGTCTCTGTTGAAACGAAGCTTGAGATTTCTGGCTTCTTCTTGCCAGCGATCTGACAAGTCAAGCCGCTTCTTCATTTTCGCTATTTCTGCAAGGCGTAATTTGGCAGCATAGACATAAGCTTGCACTTCACAAAGAGCAATTGCTCCAGAGGCAATCTCTCCTTTGCGATTGACAACACAATCTCCAGAATCTTTCCAGCCTTGGTTGGTCAAACCTCGTTTGGATTTCAAAGAATAAGTGAGGTAACCTGTTTGTTTAATATTGCGATCAATCCAATCCATTGCGGCTAAAGCATTAGACCATAATTGCTCGAGAAGTTCGAGATCGTGAGTCCAAGTATAGTATTCCGCATACAACATCAACCACAAAGGCGTTGCATCAACCGTACCGTAATAGGGTGTATGAGGAATTTCATGACAACGAGCCAATTCCCCCAACCGTAACTCGTGCAAAATTTTACCTGGCTCCTCATCGCGCCACTCATCGTCAGTTTTCCCTTGATGTAACGCCAGTAGAATTAACGTTTCCTTGGCAATTTGGGGATTCAACATCAGAGTTTGGGAAGCAGTAATCAGCGAATCTCGACCAAATAATGTGGAATACCACGGCACTCCTGCAGAGACAGTCTTGTGCTTGCCGAAAGACTGGCGCAACAAATACATATCTTGCTCAGCTCGTTCAATGGCACGGTTGAAAATACTTTTGTCTGAACGAATCTGTGTAATTTGTTGCACCCAGTTTTGCTCTTCCATCAACTCCCCAGCTTTAGCCTGTGCTAAGGTGACAGCTGCGCTAACTGTGGAACTGGAATGATTGTTTGTCAGCATGTTTACCCTGTAGCCCAATTTTTGGGTTTCGTGGGAAGCAAGTTCTAGCTGCCAAACAGCCGTGTAGCCCTTGAAATAGTCGGGAGTTCGGTGCTGGAATTGGATGCGAGATTCCATCACCAAGTTGTCCAAACCTTGATAAGCAAGTGTTAAAGATTGTTCTCGTGCTGGTGCCTGATTCTGGCTAGACAAATTGTTATCGCCAGTCAGTATTCCTTCGGAGGGCGTTGGTTCTACAAGGCGTAAAAGTTTACCTCGGTTATCCCTGCCGAAACCTCTAACTTCAAACAAATCCACAAAATCTGCATCAAAGCTGATACTAAGTTCAAAGCTAATAGATGTTGTGCTATAATTAGATACTTCTAATTCCTCAAAGAGAGCTCCGTTAAGCACAAGATCTCGACGAATCCCTATGGTATCGGCTCTGAGTCGATCTTCAATCTTCGGATTAGTACACAAAACAGAGAGTGAAAAACCTTTGTCAGCAGTACTGCTAAGGAGAATTGGTGAACGTCCCTCTATTTGTAACTCTAAGCGGCTAATAAATCGTGTATCAGCGCAAAAAAGCCCCATACTTGGGTTACCATCGTTAAGCGAACAGCCAGAAATATTACCTAACGTGTCCGTAACAAAAAATAAATCGTCATCTTTAACCGTTAGTGTCGGCTGAGGTCTTTCACTTATGACACAAGGCCACTCGTAGATAGGTATTTGGTCTGCGGGAACAAAAGTTTTTCCCTCCAGAATCAGTTTTTCCGGTGTCATTAGCGAATCCGGTGTCATTAGCGATTATTCCCTATACAGGTCAGATTTTTTTGCAGCTGGCGATCCCGTTGGCGATCGCTTAAGCCGTATCACATGAAGGTAGTTTGTAAAAGGTATGTAGTTGGTAGGGAGGAAGCACCGCAATAAATTATGATGCTTTAATAAGTTCCACTAGAAAACTCCATGCTTATGTTTTAGTATAAGTCATGAGTCATTTTTCATTTTGCAGAAGAAATTAGAACTGATAATAAGAGATGCAATAAGTGAGTTTTACACTGCCACTCATTTTCGAGTACCAAATCGCATGAATTGGTTCTTGCTCTTACGCAACTTAGCACTCACTCAGGTTAAAATTCTGAGTTCTGCCCTAAGTGTTCTGCGTTCCATCTTACTCAACCGAGGAGCTTGTATCCTTTTTCCACCCACCTTTTACTAAAAACCACATTTTATCTATTTGTCAATAGAAAAGACGCTCTTCACAACTTTTTTGAGCCTTTAGGGCAAAAAACTATGATAATCATATCTAGCCAGCAATAGGAGATTGATACAACGCTTATCATCAAATCTTTATA
>JAQYWN010000801.1 GCA_029379265.1 Rhizonema sp. NSF051 | reverse complement strand
ATATTTTCTGACCTTAAATTTATATTTACAAGCTGGAGAAGCTGAATTTTTAAATGGAAGATACGAGCAAGCTTTGCTGATTTTTGAGCAGACTTTCAGCCAGGTTAAAAATACGTTTGATATGTGTCGAGTAAATGAATATCGGATTATGTGTTATCGCATGAAGAATGACTTAAACTCCGCTTATGAAATTGGGTTAAACACCTTGAAGCTTTTAGGTTTTGAGTTTACAGCTTATCCTGATGATGCATATCTGTTGGAAAAACTTAATCAAACAAAGGAAGTTATTGGCGAGCGCTCAACTTTTAGTCTGGCAGAACTACCACAAATGCAAGACGAAGAGAAGTTAATGGCTCAACGTATCTTAAAAGAAGTTTGGCCTATTGCTTACTTTTTAGGATCTAAAGCGTTGCACGTTACATCTATGAATCTGACTCAACTTTCGGTTCTGTATGGCAACTCACCGATTTCAGTATTTGGCTATATGCTGTATTCCTTCAACTTGGTATTTCAATATGGTGAGGTAGATTCAGGTTATGAGTTTGGGCAGCTTTCTCTGCAACTCCATGAAATTATGAGAACGAAGGAATTAGAAGCGAACATTTTGAATATGTGGGGAGGTTTAATCTGTCATTATAAAGACCATATTAGTCAGGCAAAACCTTATTTGTTAAAGGGATTTCATAGCGGTTTAGAAACAGGTTCTTACCAATGGTCTGGTTATTGTTCAGTTAATTTTTTATGGCAATCTTTATTTGGGAATGAATCTTTAGAAAAAACCGCAGAAGTAGCCGAAGATTTTATTCCTACCCTCCGCAAAATTGACAAAAATATGTTGAACTACCATCTGCTGGCTATGGAAGCGATCGCTAACCTGATTAAGCCAGCAGGCAAGATTGATGAGCTTGTTGGAACTTGGGCAGATGAACAACAAGTCCTAGAGTTTGCGTTGGCATCTTCGGATATGTTGAGTGCATTTGTAGTTTACATCTATAAACTTGCGCTCTGTAACTGGTATGGAGAGTATACCAAAGCTGTTGAGTATGCAGAGAATGCAGAAAAATTTGTTGGGGGAGCGCAAGGAATTTTTATTAATCCTGTTTTCTACTTTCACCAAAGTATTGCTTTGGCAAGAGCTTATGCTGAGGTAGATACAACAACTCAAGTCATTTATCTGCATAAACTGAATATCAACCTGGAAAAATTCCAGCAATGGGCAATGCACTGCCCAACCAACTATCAACACAAGTTTCTGCTGATTCAAGCTGAAATTGCTCAGATTTATCAACAAGATTATCAGGCAATGGAGTTGTATGACAAGGCGATCATGTCTGCTGCCGAAAACGGTTATTTACAAAATGAAGCCTTGGCAAACGAACTCGCATTTCGATTTTACTTAGCCAAGGATAGGAAAAACTTTGCCAAAGTTTATCTTACAGAAGCCCGCTATCGCTATCTGAAGTGGGAAGCGATGGGTAAAGTCCAACAACTAAACGAACAATATTCTCAATTTTTTACACATACAGCAGCAGAAGCAACTCTTCGGGGCACTGCTACAAACTCAATCAGAGATATTTCTGAAGCTAAAACCCAAATTCTAGATTTAAGCACAGCGATTAAAGCATCACAAGCACTGTCGAGTGAGATGGAGCTAAATCGGCTGTTGGAGAAGATGATGACAATCGTGATCGAGAATGCTGGTGCCCAAATGGGTTATCTACTTGTTAAACAGCAGAACCAATGGCTGATTGAAGCTGAGGGAAGCGTTGATCGAGACCAAGTGACAGTGCAATCATCCAGCTTGGTTCAAGTAAAGCATAAACTACCAGTTTTGCTGATTAACTATGTTGAAAGAACAAAAGAAAATTTGGTTTTAGACGATGCTAGCCACACAGAGCGTTTTGCCAGTGACAACTATATTGTTGCCAATCAACCCAAATCAGTTTTGTGTTTGCCTTTCGCTCATCAGGGTAAGCTAACCGGAGTTCTTTACTTGGAAAATAACCTTACCACCGGAGCCTTTACCGCAGAGCGACTAGAGGTACTGAACTTATTGACTTCGCAAGTTTCTATCTCAATAGAAAATGCTCGGCTCTACACAAATTTGCACATATACTCCCAGGAGTTAGAGATTTCGGAAACACAAGCGCGAGAGAAAGCAAAGGAGCTAGAGCAGACGCTCGATGAATTGAAGCTCACCCAGTCCCAGATGGTGCAAAGCGAAAAAATGTCTAGCCTGGGGCAGTTGGTAGCAGGCGTTGCTCACGAAATCAATAACCCAGTCAGCTTTATCTACGGTAACCTTACTTACGTCAATAATTATATCAAAGACTTGATGAGTGTAGTACAACTTTATCAGCAGCAAAACCAGAATTTACCACCTAAAGTTCAGAATGAAATAAATGCAGTTGACTTAGATTTTTTGATGGAAGACTTACCTAAGCTGTTGGCTTCAATGCAAGTGGGAACTGATCGCATTCGCCAAATTGTATTATCTTTACGAAACTTTTCCCGCCTAGACGAAGCTGAAGTCAAAGCCGTTGATATCCATGAGGGCATTGATAGCACCTTAATGATTTTGCAAAGTCGGCTTAAACCCCAACTAGACTCTCCGGGAATTCAGGTAATACAGGAGTACGGCAATCTGCCACCCGTAGAGTGCTACCCTGGGCAACTGAATCAGGTATTTATGAACCTGATCGCTAATTCTATTGACTCTTTGGAAGAATTTAACAAACATCGGACTGATGCAGAGAGAATACGTCGCCCAAGTATTATTACAATTCGTACTACTGTTGAGGGTGATCTTGGTGTCATTCGTATTGCTGACAACGGTTCTGGGATCTCTGAAAATATCCGGCAGCAACTCTTCACCCCTTTTTTTACTACAAAACCTGTCGGTAAAGGAACTGGTTTAGGGCTATCTATTAGTTACAATCTGGTAACTAATATGCATCAAGGACAGTTAGAATGTGTATCGGTTTTAGGACAAGGGGCTGAATTTATTATCTCTATCCCCCTTCAGGCAAGACTAAAAGTAAGAAGTGTCTAATCTTTACCGGCACTGATTGCAATTACAAATTACGAATTAAGTATTAGACTTTGGACAAAAAAGACCTGTTCGCATATAATTTGACACTGGAGCGCGAATTCATGTAAGCTGCGATTTCTGAGGTGAACATGGTAGAACAGTGATACCACCTAAGACAGCCGCTCCTAAAGCCATACCGCCGCCACCTGCTGCGATCGCCCCACCACCAAACCATGCCAGCATTGCATTGGTAGCTGCGGCTCCACTGAGAGTTGAGATAGCTGTTCCCGTACTTGCTACCCCTACCGAGGTCGCAACAGTTATCGCTCCCCCGTAACCTGCGGCAGCGGCTCCAGCAGCTTTAGCACCAGCCATAAAATACTGTTCCGCTCCTATAGCCGCTGTTCTGTACTCTTGTATCCCACATTCCGCACCCTAACTGTCACAAGTTCATTAGTACTTAACTAATTTTCGGGGAATAGTACTTGTGAACTATGAATTGCAGTGGGATTTTAAGGCTTAATGATAAATTATTCTATTAAATCAAGTTGCTGGTTATCAACTGATATGCGTTTCCTACCCCTAAATTCATGCGATACGGCTTAAGCCGTTGCCAAAGGCATCGCATACAACAAAGGGGCGTTGGTTTGAGCGACAACGCCCTTGGACTTATGCTTTGAGCGGTCGTTTTTAGAGGTAAAAATTATGGACACAAAACAAGGATTACTTCCACTCACGCGGTTGACATTAGAAGTAAGTTTTTAGGTTCATAAAATGTGAAAATAGAAACATGTTTTATATATGTTGTTT
>JAQYWN010000800.1 GCA_029379265.1 Rhizonema sp. NSF051 | reverse complement strand
GTTCTTTTCCGCATGGTTGTGATACCGGACATGATATCAGTTAAGATTCTTTGCCTCACACAGAAGCAAGAGCAATCCGATGTAGAGACGCCATGATTGAAGCGTCTCTACATCGGTTGATGATAAATTATCTTAACTGAGAACCGTATTCAGTGTGGAAGAAAGCAGAACGCGGATTTATACTGATACCTGAATCTTCTCACTACCTGCCAAGCCGAAAGCCGCATGTATGAGTTGCAACGCTTTCACACCTTGTTCTTGTGCGACGACACAGCTAATTTTGATTTCTGATGTGGCAATCATTTGAATATTAATTTGGTGCTGTGCTAATGCCTCAAACATTTTAGCCGCAACACCTGGTTGTCTCACCATGCCTCCACCAACTATACTTACTTTCGCGATCGCATCATCCAAAACAACCTCACCCCATCCTAACTCTGTTGCTGCTACGTTCAGAATTTCCATTGCAGCTTGTGTATCCATCCGTGCAATCGTGAAGGCAATATCCCGTCGGGGAATACCATCAATGATCCGACACCGCTGCGATTGGATGATCGTATCAACACTAATATTATGCTGTGCCAGCAATCCAAATATCTTTGCCGCCATACCAGCACGATCTGGTACTTGGCGAATTGCGAGACGTACTTGGTTCATGTCTAAAGCAACACCACGAACGGGGGGAATGGGGAGTAGATTCCCAGAAGGAGACGCTTGGGTACCCTTCGTCTGAGCATCAGCATTTGAGTTAAACTGCGGCACGAACCCATTGTAGTGCGTTGGGGGGTCAGCGTATGTATTTGGCGTTAAGGGAAGCTCCGCGTTGAGGGAAGATAGGGAACATATCGCTGCTCCCTCTGATCCGCTTTGTTCTATTTCAAAAGCATGACGAAGTGCAGCCACTGCGCGATCGCAATCTGCATTATCAATGACGCAACTCACTTTCACCTCACTGGTGGAAATCATCTGGATATTTACACCAACTTCTGCAAGGGTAGCGAACATTTTTGCCGCCACGCCGGGACGCCCAATCATTCCCGCGCCGGCAATGCTAACCTTGGCAATGTCTTGCTTTACAATCACTTCAGCTTGTTCATGAGCTTCGCGATCCAAACGCAGAACCGGAGCAGTAGCATCTGCGATTGCTTCTGCCCGGTTTAATGTTGAAGAAATTACAGTAAACGCGATATCGTTTGTATTACCATCGTGAATTGATTGAATGATCAAATCTACGTCTATATTTTGACGGGCAATTTCGCCAAATAATTTAGCTGCTACGCCTGGTTTGTCTGGTACGCGCAGTAGTGAGACTTTTGCCTGGTTGGTGTCAAATTCTACATGATCTACAGCACGGGCAATTTCTAGATTAATGAGTGCTCGCGGTATGGGTTGTGGTGAAATCACCCAAGTTCCTTTTTCTTCCGTCCAGCTTGAGCGCACCACTAGGGGAACACCATAATTTCGGGCAATTTCTACAGCGCGAGGATGCAGAACTTTTGCCCCCAAGCTGGCAAGTTCGAGCATTTCATTGCTGGTAATTTCATCCAAGAGTTGTGCTTCTGGAACCAGACGGGGATCGGTGGTGAGAATACCAGGTACGTCTGTATAAATTTCACAGAAATCTGCCCGTAATGCTGCGGCTAAAGCGACTGCTGAAGTATCTGAACCGCCACGTCCTAAGGTTGTAATTTCCCAATCTTCTGTACTCACCATACCTTGAAATCCAGCAACGACGACAACCTTACCTTGATTAAGATGTCGTTCTATGCGATCAGTTGCTATATGCAAAATACGTGCGCGGGTATGTTCAGCTTCTGTTGTAATTCCTACTTGAGCGCCTGTTAGAGAGATTGCTGGCTGCCCAACTTCTTGCAATGCCATACTCACTAAGGCGATGGATACTTGCTCCCCAGTGGAAAGGAGCATATCCATTTCTCGACGGTTGGGACTTAGCGAGATGTCATGCGCTAATTTAACTAGTCCGTCAGTAGTTTTACCCATTGCGGAAACAACCACGACGACAGAATTTCCTGCTTGAACAGTTTTGTAAACTCGTCGTGCAACAGATTGAATACGCTCTACCGAACCGACAGAGCTTCCACCGTATTTCTGAACTATGAGCGCCATAACCCTTATCTCATGTGATTAATGGTACTTGGATTGACACCTGTGCAGGCTAGACCTGGCTTCTTTTCTATCCCATATAGGGATTAATTTAGAGGCATAGGGAAATCTTATTTCTTTGAGTCCTCGATGCTTTCAATCCTTGATCGAGTGTTAGATATATTATACATTCAATGCGCTTCTTTATGCATGAGACAGAAAGTAAAATTTACCGCTCACGTTCGTTATAATTAAGGTCTAGGGTTCCAAACCGACGATCTAGCTTCTGTCTTCATTGTTTTTGCTGATGATTTACCTTTGAACGGTACCTCATTTCATAGACTCCCAGTATACCTGCTGCTACTATCAAAGGTAAGAAATAGTAAATTCCGCGATATGCTAGCATTGACCCGATAAGGGCGGTTTTAGAAACTTTAGGAGAGAGAATCTCTAAAATGACGAATTCAAAAACTCCTAAACCACCAGGGACATTACTGACTACACCTGCAAACATAGCCAGTAAGTAAACTCCCAAAAAGTCCAGATAGGATAATGTGGTGTTCGCGGGTAAGAGGACATAAAGGGTTGCGGCAGCCAAAATCCAGTCCAAGCTAGAAATTAAAATCTGTGAAGCGGATATGTTGAAGGAAGGAAAGAGAAACTCTTGAGAACGAATCCTTAACGGTTGTTTAACAAAAATACTTCCTAACAAATAAGCAACAACTAATGATAAAAAAATGACACCGATGGGACGCGCTGTTGCAAAAGGTAAATGGAGTTGCGGGGGAATTGTGAGAGGATTGGCAAGAAACATGATCCCAGCAACAGCAAACATTCCCAACCAGAAAGTGAAATTGGCGAAAGCAATGATTTGGGCGATCGCCAGTGCTGAGACTCCCCAACTCAAGTAGTAACGATAGCGGATAGCAGTGCCAGTTAGGAGGGCGAAACCTATAGTATTGCTGAATACACAGCTAAGCAAGCTAGTAAATGCAATTCTTTTTAAACTTAAGGAACGACCAATGTAGCGAAAACCTAAACTGTCGTACCCAATCATGATTATATAACCCAAAGCTGTCAACCAAATTGACCAACTTAAGCGGTTTTTAGGAATTGCCTCTAGGGAGTTGAACACATCACGGTAGCTATACCCTCGCAGTTCTTGAGCGATCGCCCATAGAGAAAGCACCAGGAGTAGTAGACCGAACAAAGAGCTAAAGTTGTGTTGAAGCTTTTTAAACATAAAGACAGTGTCAATAACTCGTAATTCGTAATTATGGTATGACTCAGTTCATCAAATCCGGCAATTGAGATGACGAATGAACGGGCAAGCTTGAAGACTATCCGGAGAAACGGCTTTTAATGAGAATAAATGACTATTATTGATAATTTCATGGGTTATACCCAACCATACACTCAGTTGCTTTTTGGAGAGTTTCCATAACGACCAAACTAAAAGTTTACCAGCTGACTGGGGAACAAAAAAACTGGCACATAGAGACTATTAACTGTAACTCGCGATTGATGACAATGAGAGCAACATGCTTTTTAAAGTCTAACAATTTATGAGCAACCGCGTATATTGCCAGTTTGAAACTGAGCCTAAAACAGTAAAAAGAGCGATCGCCAATTGGTTAGTTTTATTTCTACACTAACAACCCACACCACAGGCTACTCTGACTCCCTGCCCTAATTGCTCAGTTCTTGGTATCATAAATTGCTAATAATTTTTAATTTTTACTGGAATCATTGTATATACTC
>JAQYWN010000799.1 GCA_029379265.1 Rhizonema sp. NSF051 | reverse complement strand
TGCATATACAAATAAAATTTTTCAGGTATTGTTTTGGCAATTTCAAGCTCGTAGCAATTAATTTCTGACTTATAGCTACCGATTTTGAGGAAACTCCGTGCTACGTGACTATTGTAGACGAGGAGCAGTCCCTCAGACAATCGCACCCTGCATTTTCTCAAAAGCATCAATTAGGGTTTGCAATTGTTGATCTGCTTTGAGAACGGCTAAACCCCGCACTGTAACTTTACCAGGCGAGTAAATAAAACGCGCTTTGAGAGTTTCTGACAGATTCTGGGCTAACAAATTCCAACCGGGTTCCTCCATCGGCGTTTCTAAAACGACGTGCTGCTTATTTTCTGGTTTAATGCGGCTAAATCCTAGTTTCTTCGCTAACTGTTTGAGTTCCATCACCCGTAATAGCTGGCTTGCTGATTTGGGGATTGTGCCGTAGCGATCGCTCCACTCAGCCGCAATTTGCATTAATTCTTCTTTAGATTTGACAGTTGCAACCGCACGGTATGCACTCATCTTTTGATCCAAATCGGGGATATAATCTGCTGGAATAAACGCCGTGAGATTGAGGTCAATTTGAGTATCGTCAACTTTAGGAATTTCTTGCCCTCGGATTTCTCTGATGGCTTCTTCCAACATTTCCATGTATAAATCAAAACCTATTGTTTCCATTTGCCCGGATTGTTCTGCACCCAGCAAGTTACCGACACCGCGAATTTCCATATCGCGCACAGCCAACTGATATCCAGAACCCAACTGCGTGAACTCCTGTATAGCACGTAACCGTTGACGTGCAGGATCTGATAACACTTGCTGCTTTGGATAAAACAACCAAGCATGAGCTTGAATACCAGCACGACCAACACGACCGCGTAACTGATAAAGTTGAGATAAACCAAAACGGTGAGCATCCTCAATCAAGATCGTGTTGACTCGGGGGATATCTAAACCAGATTCAATAATCGTAGTACAAACAAGGATATCCGCTTCCCCAGTGCTAAAGGAGAGCATAGTAGATTCTAACTCACCTTCTTCCATCTGACCATGGGCTACCACAAACCTTCCACCTGGGATCATTTCCCGCAACGTTGCCGTCGTCTCCTCAATTCCATCAACTCGTGGAACTACGTAAAAAACCTGTCCACCTCTGTCAAGTTCTTGACGAATTGCGCTACGAACTGTCTCTGGATTCTTTGGTGCGAGATGTGTTTTAATCGGGCGTCTGGATGGAGGGGGTGTGGTAATTAAACTCATTTCCCGAATACCCGATAAGGACATATACAAAGTACGGGGAATCGGGGTGGCAGACAAAGTTAGGACATCAACCTGAGTTTTCAAGGTTTTAATTTTTTCTTTTTGATTCACCCCAAAACGCTGTTCTTCATCCACAACCAAAAGTCCCAAGTCACGGAAGTTCACGCCTTTACCTAAAAGTTGGTGTGTACCAACAACCACATCTAATTCCCCTGTTGCCAGTCTTTTGAGAATGTCACGGCGTTCTTCCATGCTGCGGAAGCGGTTGAGTAACCCAACATTAATTGGGTAGGGAGCAAAGCGTTCTTTGAGAGTGTGATAGTGCTGCTGGGTGAGGATTGTGGTTGGTGCTAGGAGTGCAACTTGTCTGCCGATAGTAACAGCTTTGAAGATGGCGCGAATTGCGACTTCAGTTTTACCGAAACCGACATCGCCACAGACTAAACGATCCATCGGGCGATCGCTTTGCATATCTCGTTTCACATCTTGCACGGCCTTGAGCTGATCGGTTGTAGGTTGATAAGGGAACGAGTCTTCCATTTCCTCTTGCCAAGGCATATCTTGGGGAAAGGCAAAGCCTTTTTGTTGCGATCGCGCTGCATAGAGCTTGAGTAAATCCACTGCCAACTTTTTGATCGCTTTGCGGACTTTGTTTTTCGTGTTTTCCCAAGCTTTACCAGTCATCTTGTTCAGTTCTGGTGGCTTATCGGTTGTCGTCCGCAACCGCGACAAAGCACCCACTTGATCGGCTGCTACCCGCAGTAACCCGTCAGCATATTGCACCACCAAATAATCACGAGTTTCATTGTTAATGACAAGACTTTCAAGCTTGACAAATTTACCTACACCATGATTTCTGTGAACGACATAATCTCCTGGGCGCAACTTGTTGGGATCAACTTGCTTAGAAGTCGCTTTTCTGCGTTTGCGGATATAACTGGGAGTTGCAAGGGAGTGCTGCCCAAAAAATTCCCGATCAGTAATGACAACCAGCCTGTATGTTGGTAGGATAAAACCTTCCAATTCAGCTAAACCGGAATATTTGAGTGCGACTGGAGTGTGACTAGTTTGTAACTTTTCAATCGCTAGATAATCACGGGGGTTAGGGATGAACTGGGCAGGACAGTCATGTTCCTGCAATAAGGAAACAGAACGCGAAGGCTGGGCAGAAAGCAACCAGATAGAAAATTTGCGCTCGCGTTCAAGTCGCAATGTTTCCGCAATTTTGGCAAATTGGTGTGGCGTAACTGGCACTGAACGACTGGCGAGGTTAATGCTGCGACTTACAGATAAATCATCTGCTCCATTATCGGTCGCCAGTTCTGACAAATACAATTTTTTTAATTCCGCCAAGGAAGCCAGACACTCATCAAACGAACGATGAATTTTCGGCAATGTTGAGTCCAGTGAAGTAGATTCATCTGAGATCACCATTCTCCACTGTTCCTCAGCATTCTCTACCCAGCGATCGCTATGAGCATGGGATTGTTCTGGCTCATCAATAGCAATCAGGGTATTTTTTGGTAAATAGTCTATTAGAGACGCAACTTTGTCAAAGGCTAATCCCAAAAAGCGACGACTACCTTCAAGCTCTCCAGATTCTGAGTTCAACTCAGCACTCAAAACTTTTGACTCACTACTGTTTTTAAGTGCCTCCATCAAAATGGGAGCAAAGCTTGTGGGGGTAAGATAAGAAAAGTCAATTTTATCTAGAGCAGAACGTTGAGTTGCTGGGTCAAATTCCCGGATATGCTCAATTTCATCACCAAACCATTCCAATCGTACTGGTAACTCAGATGAAACTGGGAACACATCAACAATATCACCGCGCCGACTCCACTGACCTTCCATTTCTACTAAAGGCACGCGTTCGTAACCCAAACGAGTTATTTTTTCCCCAAAGGCATCTAAGTCAAATTCCATGCCGCGTTTTAAAGTGAGACAAAAGGGTTGAAATGCGGACACTGGTGGTAAGTGAGGTTGCAGTGCTGCAACCGTGGCGACAATCGCCACCAAAGAGGAGCGGGAGATGGGGAGAGTCGGTGAGGGGGGGAAATTCTCCCTGTCTCTCCCTCCCCCGATTTGTACCAAGTCCGCGAGTACCTGCATCTGTCCCCAAGTCATCTCAGTTTCCGGATCAAATGGTTCATAGGGTGACGCCTCGGAGGTTGGGTAAAAATGCACGGTTTGCCATCCCATCGCCTCTAACTGTGCTGTCCAGCGTCCGGCTTCTTCCAAGGTGGCACAAACCACGAATAGATTTCGTTCCTCGGTTTTAGCCAATGCTGAGGCTACCAAGCCTTTAGGCAAGCGAGGAAAGCCGTTTAAGCGCAACTCTTGTTGCCGATCTAGCTTGGAGAGAAGTTCAGTAGTGAGCGGAGATCGCCCCAAAGCACGCACAATAGAAGAAAAGGGCATACGTTCTCAAACAGATGGAAGTCTTTCTGACAGGCAGGCTTTGTTACGCCTACTTTAACTATTGTAAAAGTGTCAAGAGTGGAAGAAGTCTTACCCTAGAGACATTAACCTTAGTAAAATCATCACGGACTAAGCGCTAATATACGGTACAAAAGTGTGCTTTTCCTAACATATGCCTGAAAAAGAACTCAAATCTCATAATTTTTAAGTA
>JAQYWN010000798.1 GCA_029379265.1 Rhizonema sp. NSF051 | reverse complement strand
ATTATTTACTGTATCACTGTCAGCATTATGCTATCAGCATTGACAGCAGTTTTGTTTACATATTAATGAATATAGACAAATTTCTACTCGCACAAAATATAGCTTTTATGATATCGATTCCACCTGAAATCAATTTGGCAAAATTACTTTCCTTTTGCTTGGCGGCAAAAGCTAGAGACAATACCCCAGCAACAGAAATATTGAAGATAACCTGCTTTGTTAATGGAAAATCCATCTAACTTACCCTATTGGACTCAACAGGTAATGGGACATAATTTGGATTATAGTTCTGAAGAGTGGGAAGCGTTGGGAAAGATGAGCATAACAGATACAAAAGAATATATGGATACCCTGTGGCAAGAATTGGAATCATTGAATTTTTCATGTTAAGAGCGGATTTCAACTGAGTGAAGTAAATCCGTAGGGACTTTCATTCTAAGTTCGCTTTGAAATGTGGTATACCATCGCCAGAGCGCGAAACCCGCTATAAGTCAAAACTTAAACACAACTTGATAATACAAAATATATTAAATTACGTTGATAAAAAAGCAAAAACGTTCATAAAAAGGTGTTTTTATACAAGTAAAATTAAGTGAGCAAGTCAGTGGTAATATATGTCTTTAAATATTGAACTTTTAGAGCAAAGTTTTGAGCGTGTTAAACCCTACGCAGATGAATTTACAGCCAGCTTCTACGAGAATCTATTTGATACTCACCCAGAAATAAAACTTTTGTTTAACACAACAGACATGGCAAAACAAGAGAAAAAGCTGTTGCAAGCTTTGGCGCTGGTGGTAGAAAATCTCCGCTCACCAGATGTTTTGGGACAAGTTCTGAGTGACTTAGGCGCAAGACACGTCGGCTATGGTGCGATCGCTAAACACTACCGTCCATTTGGGGAAGCAATACTGAAGACGTTTTCACAGTACCTTGAACAAGATTGGACTCCGGAACTCGAAAAGGCGTGGCAAGAGGCTTATAGAAAGATTACCTTTATAATGTTAAGAGGTGCAGGTGTAGAATCTTCACCAAAAGAAGAGATCTTAGAAGCACCGAAACCAGAGGAAAAAACAGCAAGTGCAGCTTCGACAAAAACTCTTCCCGAATTAGAGTTAATCCCAAATTTATCAAGAGTAGAGCTAAAAGTAGAGTTACTCGAAAGCAGTTTTGAGAAAGTTAAACCCCAAGTAGATGAATTTGCAGCCAGCTTCTATGAGAATCTATTTGATGCTCACCCAGAAGTAAAACCGTTGTTTAATACAACAGACATGGCAAAACAAGAGAAAAAGCTGATGCAAGCTTTGGCGCTGGTGGTAGAAAATCTCCGCTCACCAGATGTTTTGGGACAAGTTCTGAGTAACTTAGGCGCAAGACACGTCGGCTATGGTGCGATCGCCAAACATTACCGTCCAGTCGGGGAAGCAATACTGAAGACGTTTTCACAATACCTTGAACAAGATTGGACTCCGGAAGTCGAAAAAGCGTGGCAAGATGCTTATAGAACGATTACCTTTATAATGTTAAAAGGTGCAGAATCTTCACAAAAAGTCCCAGAGCAAGAAGCAGTAGCATTAGAGAAACCAAGAGAATCAAAGGTAGAAAAGAAAGAATCTCAACAACCGCAGCCGTTGATTGAGCAACAGAAAAAGTCTTTAATCTCAATAGAATCGGATGGTGCCATACTCAAACAAATTGAGCGATTAAAGACTCTATTATCTCTTAAGCAGTGGAGTGAAATTCTCACAAAAATTCCAGGACAAATCCTCGAAACTTTCTGGGTACTACCAGTATGGGTAGTTGCTGTTGGCTCAGGAGTCATTATGACAGTAGTTTTTGTGTTAATCGATGACAATTCTCTGTTTGGAAAGGTTTTAGGTGGCAGTGATGCTATCAGTATGGTTGTAGCCCTAGTTCTATTTATTAAAGAAGCACCTGCTCGCCAAAAACAATTTCATTACCAAGCTTGGAGTACGGTTGATGCAGCTCACGGTGTCAAAGTTAGCAATGCGAGAATTTTAGCACTACAAGATTTGAATAAGGATGGTGTTTCTCTAAGAGGTTTGGATGTCCCTCGTGGAGAGTTTGTGGGTATTGATCTCTCGTCATCCAATCTCAGTGCAGCCAATTTGAATCAAACCGACTTCACTAACGCCAATCTCAGCCACGCTAACCTCGATCATGCTAACCTTTCCCAGACAAAACTGAGTGGTGCTAATCTCAGTCATGCCACCCTGAGTTTTGCTCGCTTAAGTCAAGCTAACCTCAATAGTGCCAATCTTAGTAGTGCTAACCTGATTTGTGCAGACTTGAGCAATGCCAATATGTCAGGTGTCAATTTGAAGAATGCCTCTTTGAGTGGTTCTAACCTCAAAAGTGCTTACCTGAGTGGTGCAAATCTTAAAGGTGCTAAAGTCAGCATTTCTGAACTGAATGGTGCTTTGCTTGAAGGTGCCATCATGCCTGATGGTTCCAAGTACTCATCTATTTCGGCTTCAAGCAAGTAAATATAGCAGTTTTCATTTCAAAAAAGAAATGTAGAGACGCGCTTTTGACGCGTCTCTACACAGGTTGACGGTTAGCAAATTCTCTTAACTGAACCCTATTAGACATCAAGAGAAATGATGTAGGGACGAGGAAAGCCGTTCCCCCCTACCTTCGATTTTGACAAACGCATAATTAATTTTCACGAACTGAGTCTATTGGGCTAGAAGCAACAGAAAGTATACGCGATCGCTCAATTTCTACCTTTTCTCGCGCTTAACTCCCCCACTTTGCTTGGATGATAGCATTTATCGTTTGAGTCACATACATAATCTCCTCAGCACCCTGGTGAGCAACCCTCTCCCAACTTTAGTAGAGGGGCACTGCCCAGCATACATTACTTAAAGATTTTTCAAAAATGATTAGGAGGATTCTTATACACAGTATGAGTAATTCAGGTTTACATAATTACCAATGACAAGAAGCAACTAAATTGGCAACGATTTCAACAAGTTCTTCTGGAGCAACTGGTTTAGAAATATGAGTTTGAAAACCAGCTTCCAAGGCACGAACACAACTTTCACTATCACCATAGGCTGTTAAGGCAATAGCTGGAACTTGTCCACCCATATTAGGCTTGAGGGCACGTATTTTTCGGATTAAAGCATAGCCATCCTCATCAGGCATACCTATATCACTAATTAAGACATCAGGTTGTAACTGAGGTAAAATTTCTCTTGCTGGGGCTGCTAATGGAAATGCTGTAACGGTAGCTCCGTCAGCTTCTAACACGGTAGTGACAAAAAAGCGAGTATCATCATCATCCTCAACTACTAAAATATTTAAGCCAGCAAGAGATAAAGACTGTAGCATAACAAATATTAGAAATATGACGAAGTTAGTTCACAATTTAGTATTAAGCACTCTGTTAGTAAGCGATCGCCTGAACCAAATTTTCCCTGTCAACAGGTTTCAATTATATCAAGTCGGAATTTATCAGGATACACCAGATGGTATCCATAAAACAAAGCGCCGTCTCCAGTAGTAATAGAAGTCCAACACTTTGGAATCATATTAAGTAAGTTGGCGTTAAAAAATCAACATATGTAACGAAATGTAAAATCAGCAAATAGCCCAGAAATTAGGTCATCACAAAGTTTTTACAAAACTCAACATACATTGATTTTATACCCCAGCGATCAGGTTGCTCTTGTCTTTGTAAGTTTCTTGCTTCAGTAAGCATTCAGGAAAGTAACGAGAGAAGGAGGATATGCAGGGGATTTGATTGGATGATTTAGCGTCGTTTGCTCAAGTTTATGGGCTTGATAGTGCCTCAAGCCTGATTAACTTCCTATACCCCAGTTACGTTATTCAATAATGTCTAAGATATACTTGTAT
>JAQYWN010000797.1 GCA_029379265.1 Rhizonema sp. NSF051 | reverse complement strand
ATTCAAGATCATGGGATTAATGTATAATTTACTTTTTTTACAAGACATTTTTTAACATGAACCATCATGAGAAATATAAGAGTGTTCGCATTTTTATTTAGGAATGTTACGGCACTCAAAAACTAGTGGCAAAACCAAGATACCCGACTTCTTAAAGAAGTCGGGTATCTAAATCTACCATCCAAGTTTTTTTAATTTTGAATTTCTAATTATGCAAAGATAGCATCATAAAAGTGCTAATCTACATTTTCAGCAACCAACTCCATCAACGCTTTTGCTAAATACTCGTACTGCTCCAAGTTATTGTAAATCTGAGCCGATATCCGCACCAGCAGCCGAGGTGTTTCTTGCCACGGAACAACTGGCACTTCAATCCCAAACCTATCAAATAACTCATCATGTAGAGACATAAAATTGCGGTTTTCTAAAGCATCCGGGATTGGTACAACTGCCATTGAGCCGATCATCTCATCAGGGCACGGTAGCGACACTCCTAGTGCTTCACAAAGTCGTTGCCTTGCCTCCAACACTAACTGATGATTTCGCTGCATCAACTCAGCCCACCCACCAGGTAACAGCGAATCCATGAAGGCGATCGCTTCTGGGACGCACATAAAAGCTGTGGGATCGTCTGTTCCCACCCAATCAAATTCCAACTGAAAGCGTGTTTTATCAGTTTGTGATGAGTTTGCGCCGTGGCTAATTGTCAATGGACGAATTTCTGGCTGTTTATCTCGGCGGACATACAAAAACGCTGCTCCCTTCGGTGCACACAGCCACTTATGACAATTTGCAGTGTAATAAGTTGCACCAATATCTCTTAAATTTAAGGGTATCATTCCCAGCGCATGAGCACCATCTACAAGTGTATCCACACCGCGTTTTTGCAACTCCTGCACCAATGTTTGAATAGGGAAGATTAATCCTGTCTGGCTGGTAATATGATCCAAAAGTGCCAATCGAGTCTTTGATGAAACTTGTTCCAACACTGCCTCTACCACTTGCTGTGGTGAGGTGATGGGGAAAGGAATTTTTGCCACCACAACCCGTATACCAGTGCGACTGGCAATGAAGTCAAGTGCATTGCGGCAAGCGTTGTACTCGTGGTTAGTCGTGAGTATTTCGTCGTCAGGTAAGAACGAGAGGGAACGCAACACCGAATTAACGCCCGTCGTCGCATTGGGAACAAATACTAATTCTTCAGAATTGGCACCAACGAACGCTGCCAATTTACTTCTAGCATCGTCCAGCAACCCTTCCCACTCTCTGCCAAAAAAACGTAGGGGTTCTTCTTCTAACCTCGTCCGCAGGCATTGTTGGGCTTTTAGTACTGCCCGAGGACAAGCACCAAATGACCCATGATTAAGAAATATTACAGTCGGGTCTAGCAGCCAAAGCTTACCCCAGTCAGTTGTTGAGTTGAGCGGGAGGACAACTTTTGACATAAATATTCACGGATTTTATCTTTTAGATTTTAGCTGGATCGCAAGAAGCCCCACACCCTATCCGCAACGGAAGTTATACCAACGAAAAAAGAATGCGACAAATCTCCATGTATGGGTGAACGGCTCTACCCTACACAGAACGCCGTGCGTGCGAACGCCCTTGCGATTGATTCATGTGTTGCAAACATTTTTTTAATTGGTATCAACTATTAGACTTCACTATAGAAGGCTGACCCCTATAGTTAAGCCCAAAGCTACACACGAGGGCTTCTTACTTCCCTACCATATCTAAATTTGTTTAACTCCCCAGGCTGGATTCGAACCAGCGACCAATCGATTAACAGTCGATCGCTCTACCACTGAGCTACTGAGGATCACGATTATTTATATTAAACGTAAATCATCTAAATGGCAAGTACTTTAGCAAAAATTTTCAACTTTTTTTTATGACGCTTAAGCTTTATAATAAGAGTACCCATATTTGACACACTTTAAAGCTACTCTGAAGTAACTACAGAGAAGCTCTATGTGCTGAAATTGAGATTGAGCAACTTATTTCAAGCCCATTCTCAATTCTACTAAGCGTTGCCGGGTCTTGTCATTAATGGCATTGACTAAAAACCTGCTTTTAGATTGTTTCCTTTGCTGGTATCTATACCTTGCCCGACAAATGCTAGCTTCAACATCGCAGCACAATTGGATGGCAGAAATCCATTCAGCCCCGTACCCATTTACCGTCAACTGCTGTGCCCGATCTGATGTGGCAACAATAATTCGCGAAATTAGAGATTGGGCTATTTGAGGTCTTGCAGATGCACAAAACTTTTCAATATATGTGTCTGCCGTTTGACCAAAATCTGTATAATAAACTGAAAGAAGTTCTGTGATAACTTCTTTGTTGCTACAACTATTTTGGTAATGAGCATCGAACACAACTTGAGTGTGGTAACCCTGAAATGCACTATAGCTAATCAAAGCTTCAACTAGTTCCCAACGTGCTGCTTCGAGTCCTGCAGTATCACGAGTTTTTTTCAAGCAAGGCCAAGCGCCTATAATATTGTAGCCGTCTACTAATAGAACGGCTGTCAGTGAAGAACTCGACATGGTTTTCGATCACAATTTTCAAGAGTTGACAAGATTCATTCATAACTTTTATAGTAATTCAAGGTTTGCTTGTAACACTATGTTACAAATAAATAAAAATGGAAATGAGTATAGGTAATGAGTAATTGGGCATTGAGCAAAGCGTGAAAAAACAGTCGTCAAGCCTATTACCCATTACCTATTAGCTATTGCTCATTACCCATTAGCTCATGGTCATGCAACTCCATCAAACGTTGTTTTAGCCGTAGCGTCTCACCTCGATCCACAAGAATTCCTCTTTCCAGCAAAAAAGCTCCATCGCAGTAGTTCAACTCCTCTAAACGATGTGTAACCCAGAGGGCTGTGATGCCCCGAGTTTTCACTAGACGGCGGACACTAGCGACCAATTCTATTTGACTATCTGGATCGAGCAAAGCAGTCGGTTCATCTAGTAGTAAGACTTCACAGCGACGGGCTAAGGCACCGGCGATCGCTACCCGTTGTTTCTGTCCACCACTCAAAGCATAGATAGGGCGTCGCTGTAGCGGCAATAAATTGACGGCTTCCAGTGCCTCTGCAACCCGTGTTCTCACAGCAACTATTGGCAGTTTTTCCTCCACCAATCCAAAAGCCACATCAGCACCAACAGTCGGCATGACGAGTTGATGATCGGGATTTTGAAAGACAAAACCAAGGGGAGCTAAAACCCTTGTTTCGCCTGACTGAGGAGATAATAGCCCTGCTAGCAATTTGAGTAATGTTGATTTACCACTGCCATTTGTACCCAATAGCATCCAAAATTCACCCTTGGGTACTTCCAGAGAGCAAGATTTTATAACTTCCTTTCCTGATGGCCAGCTAAAGTTTAGATCTTTTATTTCAATGCCCAATTCCGCCATTTGCACACCAGTTCTTTACTCTGCAGCTAGAGCAAAGAAACCAGGAGGTCTGCCACCACCAGCAACTGTACCCTCTTTCTGAGATAACTGTACCCCTGAAATTTCGCTGATACGGACGGCAACTTTCTTCTCTACCTTTCCCTCTGACTTTAATTCCAGAATGTCAGCCCTGCCAGAACGCATCGCTGTCAAAATTTCTTGATAAATAGCCTCAGCTTCCTCTTCTGACTTAATTTGTATTGAAATGGGTAAAGCCGTGTTTTTTACACTCAGGTCAATAGTCAACATTGTGGCATTCACTAAATTTAACTGTAGGTCTAATTTTAGCGTTGCCCAGTCGATTCCTGTAGGGAGTTAAGGGGAACAGGGATGCTGAGAATAATGACTTCTGTCTCCTGCTTCCTGCACCCTAACTCATGGCTCCCCCTCCGCCTGAATCTGAAGTGTAACTATTAAATTTTCATTAAAATTAAAA
>JAQYWN010000796.1 GCA_029379265.1 Rhizonema sp. NSF051 | reverse complement strand
GTTGGTGAGGTTATTTACGGGTTGGTTACCGTGATTAGCTCACAACGAATCGCACCCAAAATTAAATAGCAATTATACATATACCTTACCTTTTACATCCAGATAACCCACCTAGAGGTAGAAGCAACCTGACAACAGATTTCCTAAGATACAGTGCGTGAGTTCACAATCCACTTGCCTATTTATACTTAGAATGGGCAGACTCTTTATGTGAAATTGCTGATTAGTATTAAGAATGAACTAATGGAGTTGAGTCATGGCAAATCTATTTTCAAAGACAATCTCTCGCGTCAGTAACCTGCTTAGCGAGCTTCAGGTAAAGCGTTTTATCAGTGTTTTGCTAGTAGGATTTTTACTGCTGACAACAAACGTCGCTCCTGGAAGTAACAAAGCCTTAGCTGATGAGATTAACTCAGTAGTACATCAAGACGGTTCCCAAAGACCAAAAACAACAGGAGAGTGGAATAAGGATGCTCGTGAAACCGAAGGTAATCCTGGTGAACGAGCTAAGAAGATTGGCCAACAATCAGCTGAAGCTGTAAAAGACTTCGGCTCACTGTACCCAGACACTGCTGAAAGAAGTGCTAATGCTGAATAGTTGTAGTCGGTATGGGCATGTCTAGAATACGCGATACATGCCGCGCAATCCGCAAAAAGAATTGTACTCTTTGCTCGTTTCTGATTTGACGCAAGAAAATTGCTACCAACTGTCAGTGCGGAACCGAAAACAGCTAGTATAACGGTCAACAAGCCACCACTATACTACCCAAGCAGTATAGTGGTGGCTTGCAAAAGTCTTAGTACCGCTACGCAGAATTAAAAATCAAAAATACGTCTTGGAAAGTTAAACTTATAGAAGTAGCAAGGAGGAGCCAGTGCGAATGACGGCTTTCCCTCCGTAGGATAAGAGCGTTGGTTTCTCTTCGGGCAAACTTCGCTTTCTGGAAACCGACACCGCTTACTTTCCATAAAATTAAAAAGCTTGAAATGCAAGAGATCTGGTTGTTTAAGACGTTAGCCTTATTTACGCCTACTTGCTTATTTCATGATGGAGAATTAAGTAAAAATTGCATTTCTTCTGCATCTTTCGTCATTCCCAGATGCTTGAAACTATCCATTGCTTTAGCTGCTAAGAGGCTGGCTTTTTGTGTACTTCCCCATTTTTTTTCCCAACGGGTTACAAAATATCTCAACCTGACAACTTGATATCACAAGAAGTGCAAATCTTCCCCTCTGGTGAGGAGGTAACGGGCGTTCATTAGTCCCTTGTAGCAAATATTGGTAAAAAATGATAGACAAGAACAAAAAGAACATGATGGTCTAAGGAATTATTAAAATACAGATTTATATCAATATTCTGAGATATTCTGGAATATGTGAAAATTTGCCTGGGATGAGCATGAAACTGGCAGAAAGAGTAAGTCAGGTGTCTCCTTCTTTGACCTTAGCTATTACAGCGAAAGCAAACGCAATGAAGGCAGAAGGAATAGATGTTTGTAGTTTTAGCGCTGGAGAACCAGATTTTGAGACTCCAGCACACGTCAAAGCAGCTGCGGAAAAAGCTTTACAAGAAGGTAAAACGAGGTATGGCCCAGAAGCAGGAGAACCAAAGTTAAGGGAAGCGATCGCACGCAAGCTGAAAACTGACAACGATCTTGATTACAAAGCAGAAAATGTCATTGTCACCAACGGTGGTAAGCATTCCCTATTTAACTTAATGCTTGCAGTGATTGAACCAGGGGATGAGGTGATTATTCCCGCACCTTATTGGGTAAGTTACCCGGAAATGGTAACCATCGCAGGTGGAAAATCAGTCATAGTTAACACAGATGCTTCCACTGGTTACAAGATTACTCCTGAACAACTCCGTAAATCAATTACGCCTAAAACTAAGTTGTTCGTTCTCAATTCGCCATCGAACCCAACTGGGATGGTTTATAAGCCAGATGAAATCAAGGCTTTGGCTGAAGTTGTCGTTGATGCCGATATCTTAGTCGTTTCTGATGAGATTTACGAGAAGATTCTTTATGATGGTGTAAAACATCTCAGTATCGGTTCACTAGGAAAGGAAATATTTACCCGTACTATTATTAGTAACGGCTTTGCCAAAGGTTACTCAATGACGGGGTGGCGGATCGGTTACTTGGCTGGATCTACTGAGATTATCAAAGCGGCAAGTAAAATTCAAGGTCATAGCACATCCAATGTGTGTACCTTTGCCCAGTATGGTGCGATCGCAGCTTTGGAAGGTTCGCAAGACTGTGTGGAAGAAATGCGCCAAGCTTTTGCCAAAAGGCGACAAGCGATGCTAGAAAGAATTAACGCCATTCCCGGACTGAGTTGTCCGAAACCAGATGGTGCTTTTTACCTGTTTCCTGATATCAGCAAAATGAAAGTCAAATCTCTAGAATTTTGCAACGCCTTACTGGAAAAAGAGCAAGTCGCAGTCATTCCCGGCATCGCCTTTGGTGCTGATGAGAACATTCGCCTTTCCTACGCCACTGATATGGCAACAATTGAGAAGGGGATGGATCGATTGGAGAAGTTTGTTAGAAGTTGTTAGTGGTTGGTGGTTGTCATAAGCAGAGCTATTTCTTCGTCCATTTTCATCCGCCTGGGACTCGAAGTCCCAGGCTAATAGCGACGACAAGTTACATTAATTAAACCCAAGGGCACACTCACAACTTAAATCCCATCTCTTGCAACCCCTGGCGCAGTCGCTTCGCCTCTTCAGGATTGTGCTGTTCGTGAAGAGCGATCGCTTTCTTAAAAGCCATCAAACTCTCTTGGATATTGCCAATTTTCAGCAGTACGACTGCTAAATTTTGATAAGCTTCTGCATATTTGGGATTTAACTGGATTGCTTTTTGGTAGTATGCGATCGCATCCGTATACAAACTCATGGCTTTCAGTGTCATACCGAGATTGTAGTAACCTGCCGCAAAACTAGGGTCAATCTTGATAGTTGTTTCATAAGCAGCCTTGGCACTGTTGAGATCTCCAGATGCTTTGAGTAAATTACCCAAATTGTTGTATCCTCCCAACTTCAATATCGGGTAGATCGGCAACTTAATGGCAGCTTGATAGTGAGCGATCGCCTGTTGAGGATTTTGCAACCGATTGTAGGCAATGCCTAGATGATAGTAAAGTTCGTATAAGATTTCGTAATTCTCTTGACAATTTGTTACTCCCCGTGATAGCAATTCAATACCTTGTGCTATTTTTCCAGTTTCCACATACAATCCTCCCAACTTACTGCAAACATAGGCGTCATCGGGGTGAGTAGTAATAAACTCTTCCATTGCTGCTTGTGCTTTGGCGTATTTGTTTTGTTGGGCAATCGTATTTTTTTGATAACCTTGATGTATAAGTGCCACACCTGGGATGTAGCCAATTTGCCAATGTGATTCCTTTTCGCAAATTGCAGCTACGCTATCATCCACCAAGGCATGGTAAGGACGAGAAAAGCGGATATCTGGATGATTGCGGAACAAGCGAGAAACAAGGGAATAGGGAGATTGTTCTGCACCAACTTCTGAACGAACAAGGTTAATTAGAAGGTATTCTTCTTGTTGTATCGCCTCTTTCAAGTGCGGCACAATCTTCTGAGTCAGAGTTTCATCCGCATCTAATACCAGAATCCAGTCTCCGGTAACGTATTTTAAAGCTTCATTGCGGGCAGCACTAAAATCATTGCACCATTGAAACTGATGCACCTTAGCACCATATTTGTTGGCAATGTGGCAAGTGCGATCGCTCGAGCCTGTATCTAGCACCACCATTTCATCTACTACATTTTTGACACTGCCAAGACATTTAGGTAGTGCGGCTTCTTCATCTTTTACAATCATGCATAAACTAAGTTTCATCTGTGACTCGTGTACTTTTTTAAATATTTTCTAATC
>JAQYWN010000081.1 GCA_029379265.1 Rhizonema sp. NSF051 | reverse complement strand
AGTGAATATTATTAATTTTTGGGGTATGTACTTGAAAAAAGCGACGGGGAATCTCATTTATGCTTACCCTCAGGATAACTGCCCCGTCACCGTTGTTTGTCAATAGTCATCTGTAATGACAAAGAAAAATGACTATGCATGAATTACGACTTATCTTAACTCGGGGTAAATGAGAATTTTGTAAGTTTCTGAAGTGGGCGCAATCGCTCGTTCCACAGCTGCTGACAAATCTTGCAATGCATAGCGATCGCTTATCAACGCCTGCACATCAATGCGCTGGTTAAACACAATATCAGCAGCCAAATTTTGTAGGCGGTAAGATGAACTGTAACTGCCCATTAAATCAATTTCTCGACGATAGAGAGTATTTGGATTGATTGGAATTTCTACCTCATCAGGAAATTCAGCGAAGAAAAGTATCTTACCACCTTTGCGCGTACAGTCAAGGGCTTGAAAGAAAGCTTTTTCACTGGGGACAGCAAGCAAAGTTGTATCTACACCAAGACCGTTGGTGAGGGCATGGATTTTCGCGACCAAATCGGGATCACGAGCATCAAAAGCCGCCTCCGCACCGACTTCTAAGGCTTTCTCAATGCGAGATGGAAGTAAATCGGTAGTGATCGCTTTTGCTCCGAAATACTTCACCAACATCACAAACATCAAACCAATCGGTCCCGCACCAGTCACCAAAACTGTTTGCCCTGGAGCAATCTGGGCTTTCTTGACCGCCTTGAGGCAGCAGTTGGTCGGTTCGACAAAACTTGCTTCTTCAAAGGTGATCTTGTCGGGGATCGGAATAATTCCTCCATTGCGGACAATATGACCAGGAACCTTAACATACTCGGCAAAGCCTCCACCGCTAGGCGCAAACCCTGCTGTCGTGCAGATATTCTTGTAAGTATCGCACATGGAGAAATTATCGTTCATACAGTAGGCGCAATGCATGCAGGGGATGTGGTGCATCACCGCCACCCTTTGCCCAACTTGCCAACCCATGACATCGGAACCAATTGCTGCTATTGTCCCAGCCGTTTCATGCCCAAAAATGCGTGGCGGTTCATAAAGGGGATAACGAATTTTTTTGATATCTGACTGACACAACCCCACAACCTGCACTTGTACCAGCACTTCATCTGGTTCTAGTTCGGGTACTGAGATTTCCTCGTAAGATAGTTGATTTACGCCTCTAAATACTTGTGCTTTCACCTTAGTTTCCACTTATCAACCAACATTAATAGATCTAACATTAGAGAGGTGCTTTAAATTATTAATCTTGTGCTTGTTGTTGCTTTAGATATAAAAAATATCGTCCCCCGGTTTAAGTCTTTCGACATACCTACGAGACATTAAAAGGAATGATGTAGGGGCGTTAGCGAGTCTTCTCCCAAGGGGAGACGCTTCGCGCTCCGAGCGTCTCGGCTTTCCTCGCCCCTACCAAAGGTTTCAACGAACGCATAATTAATTTTCAAAGATGTCTACTCTCAAAAACGCGCCTATGGCTCCCCGAAGCTTTTAGTCCGGTAAGGCACCTACCATCCGTAAGTAAATATCCAGCCGTATGTCAGCAAGCCAAGTGCGAAGCTACAGCCCAAGCAGACTTCTCGACGACGAGAGATCAAGTTTAACGGGTGGATATTTATTTTTATGGAGCGCCCTAAGAAAGATTTGAGCATCATGTCGGGATGTGACCCCACAACACAGTAGTGTCTTAATTGTGCAATATAAGGCAAGCTGTTAAATATCAGTCAATTAGATGGTTTATCAAACATACATAACTGATGTCTTAGTTGTGGGAGGCGGTACGGGAGGGACTGCGGCAGCGATCCAAGCCGCACGTCGTGGGGTCAAAACTATTCTTGTAAGTGAGGGATCTTGGTTGGGAGGAATGCTGACTTCTGGTGGGGTGTCGGCACCGGATGGCAATGAATTAGAAGCTTTTCAGACTGGTTTGTGGGGAGAATTTTTGCGGGAATTGCAGCACAGACAGCCAGGAGGATTAGACAACTGTTGGGTAAGCTTATTTAGTTACGATCCCCGTATAGGGATGGAGATTTTTGCAGATTGGGTACGAGAGTTGCCACTGCATTGGATTAAGGGGCTTGTTCCTTTAGATGTTGTCCGGCAGGGAAACTGTGTCACGGCAGTCCGGTTTGCAAATTTTATTGTCAAAGCCAAAATTATTCTCGATGCTACAGAATTAGGAGATTTACTGGCATTAGCAGAAATCCCTTATCGATGGGGTTGGGAATTTCAGTCTGAGTGGGGAGAACCCAGTGCACCACGACATCGCAACAATTTGACTTCTCAATACCCGGTGCAATCTCCAACTTGGGTGGTGCTGATGCAAGATTTTGGTGAAGCCGTTGCCCCAGAAATCAAGAATGCTCCTAACGATAACCCATCGCTGTTTACTGGTGCTTGGGATGGTTATGGTGCGGAGAAATTTTTGAATTATGGACGCTTGCCAGGGGATGTAATTATGATGAACTGGCCCATTCATGGTAATGATTACGGTGAGAAGCTGGGGCGATTGTTAGACACACAAAGGAGGCATGAGTTTCTGCAAGAATGCCGAAGAAGGAGTCAAAATTTTGCCTCTTTTATCCAAAAACAACTTGGTCGTCGTTATGGCTTGGCAGAACAAGTCTTTCCTTCCTCCTTTGGTGGAGGCGCTTACGCTCTTCACCCCTACTACAGGGAAAGCCGTCGCTTGGTGGGAGTATCGACTTTACGAGAACAGGATATTTTGCCCATGGCATTCGGGAGAGTGGCATCTTTGAACAGAGATGCGATCGCTATTGGGAATTACCCCAACGATCACCATTATCCGGGAATTGAATTTCAGGTACAACCTAAATCCATTCGCTGGGGAGGACGTTGGACGGGGACTCCTTTCACCATTCCCTATAGTTGCCTCATTCCGACAGAAACAGATGGTTTATTGGTGTGTGAAAAGAATATTTCCGTGTCTCATCTTGCTAATGGGGCAACTAGGCTGCAACCTGTTGTTATGGGTATTGGTCAAGCGGCGGGAATGGCTGCTGCTTTGTGCGTTGAATTAAGTTTAAGCCCTCGGAATTTGCCTGTCAGAATATTGCAAGCAGCTTTGTTACAAGAGGCATTCCCTGTCGCACTTGT
Source organism: Rhizonema sp. NSF051 (assembly GCA_029379265.1). Classification (GTDB taxonomy): domain Bacteria; phylum Cyanobacteriota; class Cyanobacteriia; order Cyanobacteriales; family Nostocaceae; genus Rhizonema. The sequence continues at coordinate 12,352 of JAQYWN010000081.1, read as the reverse complement.
GCCTCTGTTCAATTTACTACCTAACCATCCTGATTGGCTGCACTGGCAACTGTATTACTTAGAGAATCCAGAGGCCTATCCACAAGACGGTAACTACCCTGGCTCATTGCCTCTTCAGTACTGTTACGTTGAACAAAATCACGTGACATTACGGTCAAGCAAGTGTTTTAAAGGCATCTTTCATCATTTAGCTCTACAGGATTACAGATTTACCATTACCGCACCAATTGAACACCATGGTTTCTGCGTACAGATCATCACTGTGCGATCGCATATTGATGAGGAATTACAAAGGTGTGTCCATCAGGGAACACTCACAATTTGGGGTCGTCTGAATCTCGCTGCTGATTGGTTACTTGTTGAACATATAGACAGCAAACAAAAAAGATTTTTTCAGTAAAGAACAATACTATTTAGTGAATTCTCCGGATGCACTAAAAGAAACTAAGTATTAGGTAGAAGAGAGTTCCAAAATAAACATCTGCTATGCGTGGTACCATTTCACTTTTAGTCACAAGTCTACTACTTGGTTGTCTCGCTTTTGACTACCAAGCAATGGCATCAGACACACTGCAACCTACTTCTAATTCAACACAATTAGTATCGGGAAGATCCAAACCCAAACCTCCTACTTATCGCGGTAGCGGACGTAGAGATATGGGAGTTTCAGGTGTAGAAATGCCGTAATTTAGTCGTAAATACCTTGTTGTCGCACCAACACAGGTAAATGTCTCTTTTTGTAGTTGCAATTGTTTTATGGCAAGGGAATCAAAGTAGTATAATTAACATTTACAATTCCCGATTCCGAGCAACTACATAACAATTGGTATACAAAAACTTAGGCAATAGCTCAGTATTTGCTCTAAAATGCTTCTGTATACATCTTTAGCCATTCAAGTGCTTTAAAAGCGAAGCAAGTATGCGAGTCGGATCATGAGCATACAGTAGCTGCTCAAACAAGCCAAAATCTCCAGATAGCTATCTTCAATCTTGTTGAGGAAAAATGGTCACTTGAGCTATTGTATGAAGCTTAAAGTGCATCTATCGTAAATACTTGCATTTTTTCTAGGAAAATAGTTCTATATGTACTTAGTTGCATATTACGCTCTTCAGAGTTGCGTTTCATGCTGCTCCTAGTTATAAGTTCGCGCAGACAAAATCATTATGAGTTCGTAGTTGTGCTTTATAAAAAAGAGCGCAACTACAAAAAAATCTAAAATTTTATGTTTCGTTACATAGCTTAATTTTACAGAAATGTAAAATTACCGATTTTGATTTTGTTCTTTCTTCTCAGTAGCACTAGATATGGATAATGAACAAAAACCAGACGCAAAATTGTGCATCTGGTTTTTGCTTAATTCATCATTCTGACAATTAAATTTTCTGTCATTGATATCAAGCAGGTTTACGAGCAATCAAATACTTACTCATAAAGTGAACTTGCGTCTCAATATTCTCAAAGCCTGCTTTCTCTAAACGCTCTACCAGGTTATCAGTCATGTAATGCTGATAGTAGGGTTCGTGGAAAGCTTCCGGAAAGCCTTCCATCATAAATTCCAGATCGGGAGAATCACTCATTTGAATTGAGTCACAGATAATAAATGTTCCTCCTGGTTTAGTCACCCGGAAAGCTTCATCGATAACGTTTTGACGCACTGCGGCTGGTAACTCGTGGAATAGGAAAACAGAAGTCACGGCATGGAAATAGTTATCCAAGTACGGTAATTCTTCAGCATTTGCTTGTATGAGTTGCGGCAATTCTCCTGGAATTTGAGATAACAGTTCGTTTGCTTTACGTAAGTAAGCAGGTGACAAATCTGTCCCATACAGCGATGCTTGAGGCAAAGTTGCCCGAATAAAGCGAATAGTGCGACCCGTTCCACAGGCTACATCTAGGATGCGTACTTGTCGTGGGTGTAGAGATGTTGTACGTAACGTTTGTGCAATTGCTGCCTTCAGGGGAGCAAGAATTCGTCTCCGCATCGCATCTGCAGTACCGCCAAAGAGAATTTCAACCTGCAAGTCGTACAGATTAGCTGACAAATCACTCAAATAGCCATCTGTCTGATGATGAAAATTCTGTACGTAGTATGTGGGATAACCTACAGTATCGACATTGGAAGAAAATTCTTGATATTTTTTGTGCTTAACTCGCTCCCAACGTTGGGCTAAATCCAGCAACTCAAGAGGATAGTAACGGAAAAAGTCTTCCCAAGGGTTGTCAAACAGGACACTTGTAGGATACACGCCCTGCTCAGCATCTTGCCAATCCACTTCAAGCAGATTCTTCAGTCTTTCTTGAATTTTAAGTATAGCCTCAGGTGGGATAGGTTTTGTCTGCGCCTCTTGGGGCGAGATCATATTCATTAGGCGTGTGCCTATAATTTTGTGGGCTAGACCAAAGTAATTTTTGCCCTGTTGGAAAGTCTGGTAGCCCAGCTTTGTTAATGTGTCAGACATGAGAATGGCTAGAGTTCTTGTTACCTTTATTTATCTAACTTAAATAATATTAACGAATAAATCATGAGTCTTAAGAAAGGTGTGTGTAGAAACTAACAATATTTCCTTTGTCTGTTGTTATCAGAGGAAAGGAAGCCGATTCCTTGACCAATGATTAGGGAAATCTTGATAAATAATCATTTTGGTAGCATACACTACAGATTTATTTGTTATAGTAGTTATTAGAGATAAAAAAATAACAGGGAGGGTTTTGATATGTCTACCCAAGAAAAGGCTCGTGCATTAATGATGCGCCACTACCAACTGATCAAGAATCGTCAACAATCTATGCTGGGACGTGCTGGCGAAGAACTGGGTCGTTCTGGAGAAACATCGCACTACTGGAACCCTATTCAAGGAAAAATAGATTATAATGCTCGGATCGCATATGATCGTAGTCATGCCGCAATGAGCTAAAAAAGCCACCCGATCACGTGGGTGGCTTGAGATAGTCATCTTATTTGTTTGCTAATAGCTATTAAGCATCGTAGTAAAGGGCAAACTCGTAGGGATGGGGACGTAGGCGCATTGGGTTAACTTCATTATCCAGCTTGTAGGAAATCCAAGTTTGAATGAAGTCTTCGGTGAACACACCTGGTTCCGTTAAGAAAGCATGATCCTTCTCCAATGCTTCCAATGCTAATTCCAAAGAACCCGGAGTTGAAGGAACCTTCGCTAGTTCTTCTGGAGATAGTTCATAGATATTTTTATCTAAAGGCTCACCAGGATCAATTTTGTTCTTAATACCATCTAAGCCAGCACATAGCATGGCAGCAAAAGCAAGATATGGATTACAAGTAGCGTCAGGACAACGGAACTCCAAGCGCTTGGCTTTAGGGTTGGTGCCAGATAGAGGAATACGGATAGAAGCAGAACGGTTACCTTGGGAGTACGCCAGATTAACTGGTGCTTCATAACCAGGTACTAAGCGCTTGTAAGAGTTGGTACTGGGGTTGGTAAGAGCTAATAGTGCAGGTGCATGTCTAAGGATACCACCGATGTAATGCAGACCCATTTCACTCAAGCCAGCATATTTGTCGCCTGCAAACAGTGGTTGACCATCTTTCCAAATTGATTGGTGAGTGTGCATACCAGAACCGTTGTCCTGAAATACTGGCTTGGGCATGAAAGTAATGGTTTTGCCGTATTTCTTACCAACATTTTTGATGACATATTTGTAGGTCATCAGCCAGTCAGCAGCTTCGATCAGCTTACCAAAGCGGAAGCCCAGTTCACACTGACCACCTGTTGCAACTTCATGGTGGTGCTTTTCAATTGGGACACCGCACTTTGCCATCACAAGCAGCATTTCTGTGCGGATATCTTGCGAAGTGTCTGTGGGAGCAACTGGGAAGTAACCTTCTTTGTAGCGTGGTTTGTAACCCAAGTTGGGACTTTCTTCTCTACCGGAATTCCAACGACCTTCTACAGAGTCTACATAGTAGTAGCCTGAGTGCTGGTTTTGGTCAAAGCGGACATCATCAAAGATGAAGAATTCAGCTTCAGGACCAAAGAAAGCTGTATCACCAGTGCCAGTAGAAACTAGATAATCTAAAGCTTTCTGGGCAATGACACGGGGACAACGGTCATAGGGCTGCCCTGTCCGAGGTTCTTGGATGCTACAGATGATGCTTAACGTTGGTTCTTGCATGAATGGGTCAATCCAAACAGTGTTTGGATCGAGTACCATTGCCATGTCTGATTCGTTGATTGCTTTCCAACCCCGGATGCTGGAACCGTCAAAAGGTACGCCCTCAGTAAAGGAACTCTCATCAATTTGGTCTCTATGCACTGTCAAGTGCTGCCAAATTCCTGGCATATCGATAAATTTCAGATCGATCATCTGAATATCTTGGTCTTGAATCATCTTCAAGACTTCTTGTGGGGTTGTCATAGTTACTCCTTGTCTGACAATTTAGTAAAGTAAAACCATAATGCTATAACATGCTGACCCTACTTACTTAGAGGAAATTCTGAGATGCCTGAAGTATCATAAAGAGCGCAAAAGACAACATTTTGTGTATTTTGCTACAAAATGCTGTGTTTACTCGTTATAGTAACCTTTCTTAAACTATAAGACTCATATTTGATTTTTGAAAAGATACGTAGGGTGTGTTATCACCGAAATTACGGCACCAAAACCCTGAGAATGGTGCATTAGCGAAACGCTAACGTACCCGAAAAATACCTAATTTTGTTCAAAAATCAAACCGGATTGCTATAGATGGATATAAATTTAAGCTGATCCTCTACTTAAAATCAAGGAGGATTTTGGGTTGATGTTGACAATTAACAGCCTGTAGTGAATACCCTTGGAGATTGTAAAGTTCATTTTATAGGACGGCGAAGGCAACTTTGACATAAAATCCTATAAGTAGGGCAGAAATGATTTTTGTGTTGAAGCTTATTTTAAGAAGTGTCACAAAAAGTCGCAGTTGCATAAAAACAGTCAGATAAATATCAAACTACAGATAGCTATTGATTGGGAGAACTAAAGAATGCGAGACGCAGTTACAAGCTTAATTAAGAATTATGACATTGCTGGACGCTATTTCGACAGAAATGCGCTAGATGACCTCAAGTCTTATTTTGAAAGCGGTACGGCAAGAGTTCAAGCTGCAGCAGCAATCAATTCTAATGCGGCAGCAATTGTCAAGCAGGCTGGTTTAACGTTGTTTGAAGAGCAGCCAGAGTTGATCCGTCCTGGTGGAAATGCGTACACAACTCGTCGTTATGCGGCTTGTCTACGGGATATGGATTACTATCTGCGCTATGCTACTTATGCGATCGTTGCCGGTAATATGGATGTATTGAACGAGCGTGTACTCCAAGGACTGCGGGAAACCTATAATTCTCTAGGTGTACCAATTAGTCCAACGGTTAGCGGTATCCAAATCATGAAGGATATTGTTAAACAGCAAATGGCAGCATTAGGTGTCACCAATACGAGTTTTGTGGATGAACCGTTTGATTATATGACTCGGGAGTTAAGTGAACAAGATATTTAAGAGTCGGCATTGAGCCTTTAGCCTTCCACTATCGGCATGACTCATGTGTACATAACTTGCACCAAGTGAGTTCAAAGCTAATAGCTGAATTCTCACCAGGGGGTTTAGAATAGAGCGAGTCTCCTGATGGGAAACTCGCTTTTTTATGGACCGCCAAGACGCCAAGGAAGCCAAGAGAAGAAAGGAAAGATTGGATGTTTTGTTGGTGGAGTTGGATTTATGTTCGTCTCGCCAACAAGCACAGCGCTTAATTCAGGCGGGGGAAGTGCTTGTTAACGATGTGGTGGTTGATAAGCCGGGAATGGAAGTTGAGAGTTTGGCTGTAATTAAGGTGAAGCAGCGATCGCGCTTTGTCTCTAGAGGAGGGGAGAAGTTGGCGAAAGCAATGGATGTGTTTGCGATTTCTGTAGAAGGACGCATTTGTCTGGATGGCGGAATTTCTACAGGCGGTTTTACTGATTGTCTGTTGCAAGCTGGAGCAAAGTTGGTCTACGGTGTGGATGTTGGTTACGGACAGGTTGACTGGCGTTTACGAAATGACGATCGCGTGATTTTACGAGAACGCACTAATTTACGGTATCTGATGTCAGATGAGTTGTATGGCGATTCTTCATCTGCCGATTTGGCGGTTGTGGATGTATCGTTTATATCTTTAACGAAAATTTTGCCTGCTTTGTGGCAACTCTTGCAGTCTCCTCGTGAAGCGGTGTTGCTGGTGAAACCACAGTTTGAAGTGGGTAAAAATCGTGTGGGGAAAAAAGGTGTTGTCCGCAATCTTCAAGATCAAGCTGATGCTATTTTTCAAGTACTGCAAGTGGCTGGTGAGCTTGGATGGTATTATAAGGGTTTAACTTGGTCGCCTCTTACTGGTCCGGCAGGAAATATAGAATATTTGTTATGGTTAGAGATGGAAAGTGAAACACCTTCTCCTGATTTGGAGGCAATTCAACAAGTGACTCAATCAGCTGCACACTTTTTGGCTTAAGCCAATCAGCAATGAGCAATTTAGCTTAAATATTTTTCTAAATCCTGCCGCAAACGGTACATAATTGTATTTGGCTCTACTTCGGAGAGAATTTCTGCAATCACCGTACTCGCACCTAATTCTCCCCAAGTACAACCTTTTTCTAAGTAGGCTTGCGCTGCTTTACCTACGGCGTACGCACCATAACCGGCGATCCCAGCTTGGGCTAGAGCACTACCAGCATAAGCGGTTATATTTGTGGGATTGTCAACCGTCGCAATTGCTGTTGCACTTTTACCCAAACCCAACAGTAAACCACTGCCTAATTCCCCTAGAAGCAAGCCACCACTACTGAATAAAATTGTTTTTAAAATCTTTCCGGCTTCATAACCAGTCATTGGTAAATTGTACAACCGTGCTAGAGAGCGAATTAAAACTAAGTCTGCTACAGTTCCGCTAAGGATATCTACAAAAGCGATGGGATTTAGCCCTACTGCTAAAGCTTTATATTTGGTAAACTGCCAAATGAGGTCTTCTGTTTCTTTTTGCCGGAGATCGATAGTTTTTTGCGCGATCGCTTCTTCTACGTCTTTGGCTTGGATGAGTGCATTTAAAGCCAGTAGCGATCGCCCTTCCCGATTGAGAATTTTCAGAATTGTCTGTTTGAGTTCATCTATCTGCGGTGGTGGTGTTTCCAATTCGTAGGTTACATTTCCATTACTCCACTCAACGCGTACTTCCATCGGTGCAGGTTCCGCCGCCACCATCACAATTTCATCAGGTTGTAAAGGGGCAGCTGTAAAACCCACAGATAACTCAGGAGTTACATCTGTGATGTCATCCTTTACCCGTGCGTTCCCTGCCAACTTTTGTAAATTTCTGTAAATTGCTTCTTTATCTGTATCTGGGTACAAATCGATTTTATTAAACACTAAAATCAACGGTTTCTGAGCTTGGCGCAACTTATGTAATGCTCGATACTCTATTTTAGTAATATCACCCGACACTACAAATAAAATCAAATCTGCTTGACGCGCAATCTCTCGCGCCATTTGCGCTCTTGATTCTCCAGCAATTTCATCTAATCCCGGAGTATCAATTAACTCTACCTGGACTTTACCACCAGGATTCCAATATATAGAACGCGGGTATTGAGTGACACCATTAAGTGGTCCTGTTTGCAAAACCTTCTGTCCTAACAGGGCATTCAAAACAGCTGACTTACCACGACTGACTAGCCCAAAGGCGGCAATACGAATTATATTATGGTCTAGTTTATTGAGTGTAGAGGTCAAAGCCTCTAATTCAGGTTTGACTAAACCAGCTAATTGGGAATTTGATGGGGATCCAGGTTTACGAAGGTTTCCATACCAAGAGAGTGCTTGTCTGAGACTAGCACGAGCACGGTTTAAATGAGTTTCTTGAAGGTTTTTTGGCACTATTGTTAGGTTGATTCAATGCTATACCAATTTTAAACAAGCTATATCAATAGTAGAACGAGAGTGTTTTTCAATGATCAACAATCAAAGGTGATTCAGGACTGTTTTATGAGAAAAAATCTCATTTATGTCCTTAGATAGCTGGCAACACTGAGCTATAAAGTTAAAATATAGATCTACATATACTGATTTTGATGCTTTCTCATTGGTAAAGACTAGGTGTAAAGTCTGGTATCACAGTAGCTAAGTAAAAAATGCTAACTGAATCAACAGGAGATATCATACATCTGGAAAAACACGCGGGAGAGTGTCCGGATTTCGGGGTGTTTAGCAAAAGGTCTATAGTCATGCTTCAAGAAAGAATCACCGATGCAGTCCGCGTTAATGCGAGAAGAACGGATGCATTCGATATTTTCAACTTCAAACATTACATAGGACCAAATCCCTATTTAAATACAGGGGCATTGGTAGCAGATTTTGCTCTGACCGGGGATCAGAAGCCATTGCAGATAGAGGGGTATGTTTCAATTATTGGCGATCGCTATCCGTACATACACGATGAAACATATGAGTCTTACGCCCATTTATTTGCCAGAACTCTGTCAGAGGTGGCAAAGCTTGACATGGGTTTGCACCTTAATCGGTGGAGTGTGAAACCATATAAGGATTATGCTCGAATTAGCGTCCAGTCACTCCACGAACGCACAATTCGTTCTGTTATCTACTTCGTTTGGGATTGGTTTGAAGCCATGACTAAAGACGAAGACGTGAACTTTTCTGAACAGATGATCACGCTTCAGAAAAGATTCCGTGATTCTGTTTATGGGGGTCCAACAGTTTATACCTTATTACGAACAGCAGCCCACAAAGGTATTCCCACCTTTTATCTGCCGAACGAAGGGTTGATGCAATACGGCTATGGGAGAAAACAAGTTCGTGGTATTGCAACGACATTTGACTGTGATAGTCATGTGGATTCCGACTTCACAACTCGTAAAGACGATTGCAAGGCATTTTTAAAAACATTGGGTTTCCCTGTACCAAATGGTGACATTGTTGTTTCCGAAAGAGAAGCCTTTGAGGTGGCAAGAGAAATTGGTTACCCTGTTGCAGTCAAGCCTGTAGCTGGTCATAAAGGAATTGGTGTGACAGCAGAAGTGCGAGATGGTGCAGAATTGGAACTAGCTTTTGATCGGGCAGTTAATGCCATTCCAGAAAACGAACCGACGCGTGTCATCGTTGAAAAAAGCATTTCTGGGGCAGATTTTCGCTTGCTATGTGTTAATGGAAAATTTGTTGCCGCCACGGAACGTCGTCCGGCATGGATTGTAGGTGATGGACACTCTACAATCAACGAGTTAATCAGAAAGGAAAACCGAACACCAGCACGTTTGGATACACCTACCTCAGCGATGAGTAAAATCCAGTGTGACGAGGCGATGGAACAGTATCTCACGCAACAGCGTTTGTCGTTAGACAGCGTGATTGAGAACGATCGCATGGTTTATCTTCGCAAAGTTGCTAATCTCTCATCTGGTGGTGTCAGTATTGATGCTACCCGAACTATTCACCCTGAAAATATTACCTTGGCGCAAGACATTGCCCAACACTTCCGTTTAACTTGTATTGGGATTGATGTCATTGCCCAAAATCTCAGCGAATCATGGACGTCCGGAAACTTCGCCATCTTGGAAATCAATGCTGCACCCGGTGTTTTAATGCATCTTAACCCTGCTATTGGTGAAAGCGTTGAAGTCCCTTCAAGCATTTTGGAAACTTTCTTTAAGTCGGGTATTGATGCCAGAATACCAATTATCACTTTTAACCGCATTTCAGTTCAAGAACTTCAAAATACTATTGACCATATTCTTTTGCAACACCCTGACTGGACGATAGGCGCAGTTTCTCGCGATGTAATTTTCATCAATCGTTCGCCAAAAATCTTGAATAAGGATTATAGTACAAATCTTCTAAGCTTACTACGCAATCCCAAACTTGATTTGCTCATTGCTGAATACTCAGAAGATATTTTAGAAGATGAGGGTATGTTTTACTATGGTAGTAACATGGTAATTCTGAATAATCCTACTGAAATTGAGATGACATTGGCACGGGATGTCTTCGATGAATCGACTGTTGTGATTAAACGAGAAAACAATATTTCTCTAAAACGTAAGGGTGTGATTGAAGAGTACTCTCTGGGAGAAGAGGTCCCATTTACTCAAGTTTATTTGGAGGAAATTGGGACGATTTTGTAAAATGAGACAGGAAATAAGAGCTAACAGCTTCTTATTTCCTGTTCGCTCTTATTCTATGATGTCCGTCAAATCACCCATAATAAAAGAACCCTTCCGCGCACGCGAAGATCGGGGAAGGTTTCTGACGAAATTCAGGTTAATTTACCGGACATGATATGACTTAATTATGGCAGTTACCGGGATTTGTATGTGGTTCCGACGTCCTTCTGCCAAGCGTTCTTAAACAGCTTAAATAGAAAGCTTTTCAGGATATGCGGAAAAAGTGCGGGACCGGGTAGAAAGACAATACCTAATTGCTGCATCAACCCTAGCGCATCTCCTTGCCCCCAATGCTCGATAATTTTGCCGTCTTGAATGCGATCTATGTGCATGATTGATAACTTAATTTGCTTGCCTGTTGCAGGAACACCTTGAAAATCCCCAAGATGTGTAGCCGTAAACGTCCCGCAAGTAACTACTTTATCGCCTTCAACAATGATTTCCTCAAATATGTGTTGACCGTTGGTAAAGGCTAAATAGAACGCCATACCGAACTGTTTGAAACCATTAGCATTAAGCGGTTGAGGGACACCAGCTATGTGAGCAACAAAATTGGGTGATAGAAGCATTGATGCTAGCTCAATATTCCGATTGTCAAAAGCTTTATAAAATTCGAGAGCGATGGCTTTATTTTGTTCCGTTAACATGAGACTGATTTTGTTGCATGTAGCTTAACAACCAACTTGCCATAGTTGCCCTTCGAGTTTGCCGAGGTCCAAATTCACCAATTTTGTAGCCTTTGAAACCTAGTTGTTCTTTAAGGAGTTGTTTGTTCTCTGGAGGAATAGAACGAGCTAACTTGACCGTTGGGGGGCGATTAGCGATAAAATCTGGTGGTTGTGCGTACTCATCTCGCCATTCTGGTGTCACTTCTTGAGTATCCCACTGCTCACACGAGGAGTCGTATCGGTATCCCAAATAGTACCATACCAACTGGTTCACAGTGGCATCATTAATTTCCTCATTGAGAATCGCCCAAATAGTTTCTGTATTAAGTGATGGTAAAGGCATAAGTCATGGGGAATGGAATTAAAAATTGCTTAGTGTGTAGTAAACACGGTAAACTGGGGATAATCAAGACTCGACCAGTTGATGGATAATTCTACACCACAATTAGAACAAATTCGTGCCCATGTCATCATCTCTGGCAAAGTCCAAGGGGTAGGCTATCGCTATGCCACTATGGATACAGCTAGTCAGTTGAGGTTAAGCGGTTGGGTGCGGAATCTCCCAGATCGTCGAGTGGAAGCAGTCTTTGAAGGTAACCGAAAGGTTGTGGAAGAGATGATTCGCTGGTGTTATCAGGGTCCACCTGCTGCTATGGTAAAAGATGTTGTGGTGGAGTATGAAGAGTTGGAAGGGTTGCGGGGATTTGACGTTAGATAGATTTTGTCGGTTGTTTGTTAATAGTTGATAGTTGTTGGCTGATATACTAACAATCAACTATCATCTACTAACTACTAATTATTAACCAATCTAAAGTTATTGTCAGCATAAGCGATTTACTCGTCCATTTCTTTCATTGTCGCTAATGCTGAAGGAGACCATTTACTGAGATAGCGAAATATCCAGTATTTAAATACAGTATTTAAAATCACAGGAAATGTTGCAATAAATAAGAATATTGCGTTTCTATTTGCCGGTAGTCCTAAATGTTCTGCCGTCCCTTCTAAAAGAACTTCCCATCCATGTGGGGAGTGGAATCCGACAAATATATCTGTTGATAAAATAATTATAAAAGCTTTGGCGCTATCGCTAATACCGTAGACGATCTCATCCATAAACGACTTCACAATCGCAATTTCTCTTCTACTTATAGCAACTATGATGCCAAAAGCAAATAGTGAGATGACATCAGCAAATACATTGCTAATAGCATGAGTACTTTTCTCGCGAAATTCCTCGACTAGCTCGAGCGCTTTCTCTTTTACTTGTTCTTCTTTTTCTTCTGTTGAGAGGGGTGGTGCTTTGGTTATAAGACTTTTGAACTGTAGCTTCTTTTCAAAAGTCTTTAATTCTTGGAAAGCTTCTTCCTCCATTTCGGAATTTAGAAAAATATGAGATTTGCTCTCACCTTGTACTCGCTCTACTATCGGTTTGACTAGAAAATGTTTGGATATATTTTGAGTTAAAACTGGTACAAAA
>JAQYWN010000795.1 GCA_029379265.1 Rhizonema sp. NSF051 | reverse complement strand
ACTACACTACGACTGTATTATTTAGAAGACACTGAAATGCGTATACCCGATACTATCCGTCAGCAAAAAGTTGGAATTGACACGGAAGCTGTCAATAGAAATGAAGAATTTTTAATTCAAATTAATGATCTCGATTCAGAAGCAACAGTCCCCTCAAATTTACCATCAAACCGCGTCTTTTTACTTTAATGCTCCTGATTGAATCAGAGGAATGCTCTTCACAAACGGGAGTACCGACTCCTGGTTGGAAAATGCATTCCAAATAACCGCTATGTGGACATTTTTTCGCATATTCTCAACAACAAAACAGTGAAACCGCCTTTATCGGAGGTGAAGCGAGCTTTTGGGAAGATCCTCCGGCAGACTTGACTCAGACGATTGTCCGTTTAAGTAAGAGTGAAAAATGTAGTGGCAATTTCATCACGGCGGCTTTCATCCATACACAGATCCTGGACAAGAGCGACAAATTCTGCTGGATTCTCTAGTTGGTTTAGGACACAGAGAAAGGTGTTGCAGAGTAAAAGCAAAAAATAAAAACAGGTGTTTGACAATGAAAAAAAAATGGGCGGCTAAACGAATCACTATAAATCTGGCATCATATGAAGTCCAAAAGTTGGAAATTTTCTGTGCCCAAACAGGAAGACCAGTGACAGACGTGATTCGGGAACTGATTCGTCGAAGATTAGGCACTTACCAGTAAACCGAATGGTCTATTCTATTTAGATCTCGGTGAACCAGCGCTGAAGACGGGTTTCCCGTCGCAGGCGACTGGTGAACCCGAAGGGTAATCTTTAAAACATTGAGCTAGTCGTGATGTAATTTTTTTGCTTTTGGTCTAGTTTCGTAATTAAAGTTAATCCTGCATGATTATGTTACTATCTCACCCTTGAAATTAACTATAATTGGACATGACTTTACTTGTTCAAATTTGACTAATAACCCATTGCCTGATTTGTTCGCACTTCTGGTGAGACAGCGATCGCGAAGCAATCTTAAAGACGAATGGCGGTATCGCCCCACCCCTAATTAAGGCTAAGGTTTCCGCATCTTCACAAAAATCAAGCATCTCATCTACTTCAGCAATGGTTTCTGGCTGCTTCCACCCCGACTCAGTATCGCCTGGTATATTTTCCATATTTCGGTTCCTGGCAGTGTTTTCGTGGCTTATATAAGAAGAGGAGGAAAACACTGCCAGCATGTCGGAGTGACTATGAGTTAGCTTGCGTTGGCTGGCGATCGCATAAATAATATTTCTTTTCTACCTCCTTCATCTGCCGCTGCACCTTTTCTGCTTTGTCAGCTGCCTCAAAGAGGCTTACCGTCGCGGCAAGTTCAATCACTGCCTTTGCCCTTGCTTCTAGGCAGATGTCAATGGGGAGCAATGCGATTTTGTGAGGTGGATCCAAAAATGGGCGATCGCACTAAAATTCGGATTATAGCAACCGTCAAGACGGTTAGGACGTAAAACGCAAGACGTTCTCAATGGCATCTCGTAAACAATCAAACTGCCCCAACTTTTTGCGGATTCGACTCTTCAACCAAGACTCTTCTTTTCTCAATCAAGTTTAGATCTGGAGAATAAGGTGGTAGGTAAAGAAGACACTGTTGGCGAAATATTACTTAACAATTTTGGCAAGTGTCGGTGGAAGGATAATATTGCCGTTTTGGTACGCTTATGCTTCCAATTGACTTCGGCAACTTTATGCTTTCAATGTCTCAAATCCTTGCAGGCTTTATATTCGAGTTCAGTGCATTTCAATGCATTAACCTAAAAATAAAGTTTTGAAGTACCCTGTTTTGGCAAGTTTATCGTTCCATTTTTAGTTTCCGGCAATGTTATGGTTCTGATTGTTTAATTAGGGTTGCGATCGCAAACACGGAAGAATGAACATTACAGCCTCGGTTGCGGCAACATTATGGTTCCAGTCGCGGCAATATTATGGGTACAACGACAGCAAGTAATATTGCACAAAAATTCTGGTTGGTTCTGTCACTGGAACGATAACTTGGCAGAAAAAGACATTATATGGTTCCAATCGCCAACGGAAAAGTTATCGTTTAAAGTCCCAAACCTTGACGGGGAGAGGGTTTGAAAAACAGCACTTTTGTTCGGTGACGTTTTTACTAGGTTTAGAGAGTACAAAATTTAAGGACTCTCGGACAGCCTGATGCTTCCATTTTTGGTCAAAGGACAAGTTATCATTCCCATATCAGGAACCTTTAACAATTGCCTCACGTAACAATCACGGTTTCAGACACTAAATTTGTAGCTTATGCTTCCAGAATCTGATAAGTTTTGGGTATAGTGACATTGAGTACCTTGCCTATGAGTCAGAAGTTAAAGAGTTAGTTGCGATCGTTTCAACCCTACCAACAACCGCAACAACTACCACAACTGAAAATATTAAATTATCAGATCTGAAAATTGAACAATTGGAACTAGATGCCCAGACACAACAAATCGTTCTGGATGCACTTAAAAATTCTGAGAAGTCACTGGCAGAATTTATCCAGCTTGCTTGTAAGGTATACGCAAAAACTATCAACGGAAAACATAAACATGCAGACGGGGATTTATCATCTGCCTTAACTAGTGAACTTTTAGATCCAGAAGTTACTCAATACAAAACTCATCCAGGGAAAATTAAGGAACTGACTAAACGAGCTATCAAAGCTATCCAGATGTACAATGACAATTGCACAGAGACAGACCAAAAATGGTTTTTGTCTGCCACTGCAATCAATGGCTTGACGGGTTCCCGCGTTCAGTCCGTCAATAAAGTTTTGAAAGACTATAAGCAGATGGTAGACGATCACAACAATAAACACGGGCTGACTGCTTATACCAATCGGGGAAGTGCTAAGAACAGACAAATCCATCTTGAAATTCCCATGGCCTCACTGGTACGAGATGGGTTGGACCTTTAAGGCAATGCCTGGGGTAGGTGCCTTACCTCTTCGCCAAAGAGTCAAAAATCATCCTCTCCAACTGATTCAAATGGATAACCGTCTTGAACCTGATTGTCAACAACGTCAAAGCCAAACTTCCTAACTAATGTAATCGCCGCATTTAAATCCTCATCCCACATTTGAGCTGACTCTCTAGCTAATTTTGAAGAAATTTCCAAGCAGCTACAAACGTCCTTCAAAGACCATCGTTTTTCTTTTAAAGAAAATTGCTCAATCATAGCTCCTGGAGTTTAGACTAAAAACAGGCGATCGCTCTTCAAAGGAATGTAAATGTCGTTAGTATAAAATTGTAGGAAGGACAGTCTGTGAGTAAAGACAGACCCCCTCCATCGGAAGATGAGAGAAGAACCACCAACTCTCACCTACCAATATGAAACGTGCCAGACTTGAAGAATTACGCCCGTGCAGCTTATACACATCAAGGGCATTGCACATGATGCGACATTTGAACTGACAGATGCGATACTGTTGACCCGTAATGTCTACAGTCGTACAACAGAGCAATGCGAGCATTGGAGTGACTTAATGCCTTTAATGACTTGGGAATTGTGGTTAGCTCGTGATATCGTTGCTGATAATCCTCTCCCTTGGCAGAAGTCAATGGATAAATTGACCCCTGGAAGAGTTGCTCAGGCTATGGGTGGAGTTTTAGCGGTGATTGGTACTCCAACCCTTCCACCCAAACCTCGCGGAAAATCCCAAGGGTGGACACCAGGTAAACGCCGTAGCCGTAAAAACCGATATCCGACTGTTAAAAAGACTGCTCATAAACCACGCAAAGAAAAACGAAAATCTGCTTAATCTCAAATATCCTCATTCTTAAAGGTTGTGTTTTATGAACTCAGTACTGCTGGGTCATTTCTTGCTGCTTAGTCTAAACTCCAGTCATACATCCACCTCCACCGCATGAAGCGCGGCGTCACAACCACCGCTTCTTAT
>JAQYWN010000794.1 GCA_029379265.1 Rhizonema sp. NSF051 | reverse complement strand
GACCAGTGCTGCTTTGAGGGTTTCCCTCCGCAGGATAAGAGCGTTAGCGTTAGCGTTAGCGCAGCGTTAGCGAGTCTTCGAGCGTCAGCGGTAGCGACGAAGGAGCGTCGGCACGAGCGTCAGGGGTTTCCCAAGGGAAGAATCTGTCCGTGCGCTTTAGCGCTCTTAACAGCAACAAACCATTTTCTGGTCAAAACTCCAACGTCCGAGGGTTGGTAGTGGGCGCGAGTATTTAAAACTCTATAATAAATTTTTGTAAATGACTGATGATTTTTGCGTAAACCTATGATTGAGATTGTATTAGAACGAATGAGGAAGAAGTTGATTTGATTTTGATTTCGATGAGGCAATTTCACTCTTTGGTAGCACTATGAAAATAGTAAGATTATTTTTAGTTATAGTTATAGTTCTGACACCAACTACGGCTTTGGCACAATCAGAAAAGCAACTTATTCATAAGCCAACATCAACTACGGAGTTAGACCTAGAGTCCAAAAAATTGTTACAATTGGAGATTAACCAGCAAATTCAGAAGTTCAATGGTAATATTGGGCATATACTCGCCCAAACAAGAGAACTCAAGCGGTTCAGTGCACCTATTGAGGCTGAGTTCCATTTGAGAAATGAGCAAATTCAGCGAAATCGAGATTTCCAAGCTTTACCACGTTTTTAGTGTGCAGCTGCTGACCACAAACTGTATTGGTACTCTTGCGAGGCTTTGTTGTCGTTTTTTTGACTATCATAAGCGCAAATTCAGTCATTAAATCATTAAGTAAATAGTGCGGTGGATAAACGTACTCAGTTCCTGCTGCTTTGACATCAAGTTGGCGCTTTGATCCCGCTTCAACAGGTGCGATCGCTCGCATAATCAAAACAATCTTTGTTGAATTTCTTGTGCGATATTATATCGACGAAGTTGAATTATTTTTTGAATAAAGCTATCGTGGCGTTGAGCAGCAATTTCAGTATTTGTTATAAAAGACACGGTTGAATTTACACTCATACTCCCAGATACCCGACTTCTTATAGAAGTCGGGTATCTTGTCTTGACTCTATTCAATTCTTAACACAAATTCACTTATGATTGAAATTGAAAATTGCTTCAGTATAGGGTATGTCAAAGTTTACCTCCCATGAATCGGATGTCTTAGTGGTTGGTGCGGGTCCTGTTGGGCTAACTCTGGCATCGGAGCTAACACGCTATGGAGTTCGCTGTCGTGTTTTAGACAAAGATGCAGGACCTGAGAATATTTCTAAAGCAATAATTGTGCATGTCCGGACTCAGGAAGTTTTGGCAGCGATGAATGCTCTAGCACCTGCTTTAGCTGAGAGTAAACCACTGCGTCAGGTAGAAGTACATGCTTACGGTAAGCATATCGGTCATTGCGACTTAGATGGGATCGACAGTCCCTACCCCCATCCAATTATTATCGGTCAGAACAGAACGGAACATATTTTAGAACAGCACCTAAACAGCCTTGATATTAAAGTCGATTGGCAGGTGGAGGCAACAGGATTTCAGCAGGATGAGTCCGGGGTAACAGTAACCTTACGTCATGCAGACGGAAGGGTTGAAGAGACTCGCACTCAGTGGCTGATTGGTTGCGATGGTTCTAACAGCATAGTCCGCAAGCAACTCGAACTCAATTTTGAAGGCGATCGCTACGAAAACGAGCAGTTTATCCAAGCTGACGTCAAAATTCGTTGGACGCTTCCCAAAGGAGTGAGTTACCTTTTCCTGACAAATGCAGGTTATATGATGGTGATTGAGATGCCAGACGATATCGTTCGCGTCTTCATCTCGGCTCCAGATCCCGATCCTAGCAACGAAACTCCTCCCACTTTATCAGAAGTTCAGGAGGCTTTAATCGAACTAGGGGGAATCGATGCTCAGCTGTATGAACCAGTTTGGTTGGCACGTTATCGCACCTCCCACTGTCGA
Source organism: Rhizonema sp. NSF051 (assembly GCA_029379265.1). Classification (GTDB taxonomy): domain Bacteria; phylum Cyanobacteriota; class Cyanobacteriia; order Cyanobacteriales; family Nostocaceae; genus Rhizonema. The sequence goes on along the minus strand of JAQYWN010000794.1, from coordinate 1,968 downwards.
GCAGATCGCTTTCGAGAGGGACGTGTTTTTGTTGCTGGAGATGCGGGTCACGTACATGTACTTATTGGCGGACAAGGAATGAATACTGGCATTCAAGACGCTTTTAATCTGGCATGGAAACTCGCATACGTTATCAAGGGAGTTGCACACCCCGAACTGCTAGACAGTTACAACGCTGAACGACACCCAGTTGCCGTCGCCCTCTTGGAGGGAACAGATAAAGCTTATCGCAGCATCTTCAATAAGAGCGAACTTTTTCAGAAAGCTGCCCGTTTGTTGAGTCCAATGATTATTCAAATGGAATCACTGCAAACTCGCATCCGCAATACATTAGAAGAAGTTACAATCAGCTATAAAGACAGTCCCCTGACAGTTGACGTTGGTGGCAGTAGTGGACCTGTCGCAGGTGAAAGAGCACCAGATGCTGTTCTGGTGAGACTGGCAGATAAAGAAACTATTCGCCTGTTTGAGGTCTTTCAGGGAACTGATTGGACAATGCTTTTGCTAAGCGGGCAGGCAATGAATCCTCTTTCATACCGCAATTTAACTGCGATCGGCAAAACGATTGGCGATAAGTACGGTCATATTATTAAACCGCATCTGGTCGTAGCGGATATAGCGCCTCCTCAACTTCCAGAAGAACTGGATTGGAATGGCTCCATACTTATGGACAGCCAGCAATACTTGCATAAAAAATATGGTGCCAGTTCCGCTTGCCTTTACTTAGTGCGTCCCGACTGGTATATCGGTTTCCGAGGACATCCTTCTGATACTGACAAGTTGATGACGTATCTTGCAGGAGTTTTAATTGGAGTATAGCGGTTCAAAGTTGACGTAATACTACGTTAAAAATCGGAGTAAGTTGGAGTAAATCTTAATTAAATTTAGTCCAATTTACGAAATGATGTCTCTAAACATTCATTACATCTTGCACAAGAGCATGATTTCAGAAAGAAATTTGCTTAGCCTATCATACGTATTTACTTATTTTCACACAGTTTGGTTTTTTTAAGTTGTTTTACTTAGGTCACCGGATTAAGAAATAGCATAGTTTTTAATCTGTATCGGATGGATACAGATTAATCATTTAAGCTGACTCTAAGCGGTAAGGCAGCCAGGTCAGGAAATCGTGCTTTACACTCTTTTTTATCAATGTTTATAGTGACCGCTAATCGTAATGGCCGCTAATCCATACTCTATCATGATGCCTTATTGCCCAATGCCCAGGAACCCACCTGCGATGATGATGCCCGCCAATTTGGATTACTAAAGCTGATGCCTGTTTTGGCATAGCAACAACAAAGAGTGGCAAAGCAACTAATATGCCTGCAAGCATCCGTTTCATAATTAATTTTCCTTTGTTCACCTATTTAGGATTAAGTCAGTAAAATTTTTTGTGAGTTGATTTTCAACGATTTAACTGATGTATGAATTTAGACTGCTACTTTTTCCACAAGGTTCACTATTAGATTTAGAATCTTTCCGAAGTTATAGATTAATATAATTTTTATCTCTCTCCCTCCTCTTGCGGTAATATTCCTTGAAGCGTGAGCTTGCAGCTTGAGGGCTTTATCATAAGTACAGAGCGGTTTGTGGGTTTTGCTCTTTCTGGTAGCGTCTTCCGCTTCCCGGTGCCACTGTTCCACCAGTACTTTAAGCTGGGGTTAATAAACCCACCCGCGCGCACTCGCGCATTGTCAGCATTTCTCACATCATCTAAGAGATAGTGATATTAAATCCGGTTGATTGCACGCAGTTCCCACAAAGCTTTACCGTCAACTTACAATGTTTATGGGTTTTTTATACTATGTGCATTTACCCGGATTTAATATGATACTCTTTACCCCATATAGCAAAATATCGTTTATACACCAGTTAAAAGGTAAAATACCATTCACCAGTCAATTCCTTAACTCAGATCTTGCACCTGGAAACTTCAATGTTAATTCCTTGACTAAGTGCTAGGTT
>JAQYWN010000793.1 GCA_029379265.1 Rhizonema sp. NSF051 | reverse complement strand
CCCCCTGCCTGCCTTAACGAATAAATTCGCGATTCCAAACGGTATTGCGCCCACCTAGAAAATTGCTAATTGTTAACAGCTAATTGAGAATCTCTGAAAAAGGACAACGACTCGCTTGCTTTTCAGTAGTTGCTCGTTTTTCTCCACGGTTCCACAATCGCTTGATAGAACCCCAAATTCCTTGCTGTTGATTGGTTTGTTTTACACCCGCTGTTAAGTTTGTTAAGAACAGGCTGTTGTCAAAGTAGTGTTCAACAGAAAGAATTTTCAAATCATCTGTGACGTGGGCAATACTCGTACCCACAACCTCCACAACCTCGTGTGTCGGAGCAAAGTCTTTGTATGCACCACTAAAAGTTCCCCAATGCCGCCATTTGAAGGCAATCTTTGGTGGACCTGAGAAAACCTCTAGCACTTCCCACAGGAATCCGTTGGGAAAAGCGTTATGGAATAGTTGTCCTGAGGATTCAAACGTTTCCTCTGAAGCCTTATAATGTTCAGTATCGCTAATAAATAAGTTATAAGTCCCTTGCTGTGCAGCATATTCAGCTGTGTAGGCAGGACCACCATTACTACTCATGCGAAACTGATCATTGACAATTGACAACCATTCTTGTGGATTGTTTTTAAAGGATACCTCCATTTCAAAGGTTCTCACCAAGTTTTGGACAATATCTTCTAGTGAACCTTCAAGATGACGCTTATTACTCTCCTTTGCGAGATTTTCATTTGATTTGGTATAGTCTGGAGGTGTGCCATAGCGCCATTCAACATCATGACTTTGTTCAAGAACTTTGTCTCTATGCTGAACCCATAGCGGAAGGTTGTTTTGTTGTGTTGTGCTCATAGAACTCTTCTGAAAAAGTGTTTGACGACAATATTTAGGATATCGCAGTGACACCCCCCTATATGCAGGCAACTATGCTGATAATTGCCTGCATATAGCTTGTTTCATCTCGCGGACAGCTCTTTCCATACCAACTAACGCGGCGCGACTGACGATGGTATGACCAATATTAAGTTCCTCCATACCAGGAAGGCAAGCGACAGGATAAACGTTCCAGTAAGTAAGTCCATGTCCGGCATTTATCCGCAATCCCACTTTCATTGCTTGCTCGCACCCAGCAATTAGCGAGGCTAATTCCCGATCACGACTTGTTTCATCTCCCGCCTCAGCATATTTACCCGTGTGCAATTCAATAAACTTTGCTTGTATCTTGACAGAAGATTCGATTTGTGCAGTCTCGGCATCGATAAATAAGCTCACTGGAATACCCGCGCTTTGCAATTTATCAACGATTCCTCCTATTCTAGCAGTTTGGCTAACAATATCCAGTCCACCTTCAGTCGTTACCTCTTCCCGCTTTTCCGGCACTAAAGTTACGTAATCGGGTTTGATATCGAGTGCAGTTGCCAGCATTTCATCAGTTGCCGCCATCTCTAAATTGAGATGCGTCCTCACAGTCTGTCGCAACAGGCGCACATCGCGTTCTTGAATGTGCCGCCGATCTTCCCGCAGGTGTACGGTGATACCATCTGCACCAGCTAATTCTGCCAGCACCGCCGCTGCTACCGGATCTGGTTCCACTGTCCGCCGCGCTTGTCGGATGGTGGCTATATGATCAATGTTCACACCAAGTGTAGGCAACCCTCGTATCCCCCTATGCATAGCTCTGTTGGAGTTGATTGTAGCTGAAATATGAGCTATGTTCGTGTATCTCTACTCATTCTTGGCTTTCTTGGCAACGGACACATTACTCAACGGGGGGAACCCCCGCTCACAAGGGCTTTGTTTTTAATATTTCGGTTGAGGCAAGACTGGGAGGATGAGAAGACAGGCAGACAAGGATGATTCAAGAACGGAAAAAGCCCATTTGAGCCCATTCACGTCAGTTAATACCGTCCCATGAGCGGTTCGGTTTTCCCCCCTTGTCCACTGTCCCTCCAAGTCCTCCAAGTCTTGCCAACAGCCAATTGTGAAAAACCTACCCTTGTCAGGGGAACCCCCGCACGTAAGTGTCCTCGTCTAAAGCCCTTCGGGCATGGCTGCGCTAAGGCGGTTCAATAAATTAAGCATTTATTAAATGAAATGAACAAATTTAAACTTTTAGATACCATTGCTCTACTCAATCCGGTTTCAGTTGAGCGCCTAACTTGGTGGAATCAGATTATACTTAAGAGCGAAAGTTTACTGAGTGGACAAGTAGGAACGATTGTAGAAGTTTATGAAGAAGGAGAAGAATTTCATTATTTAGTTGATGCTGATACTCAAGGGCGTGAATATGCAATGGCTACTTTGAGCGCAGATGAATTTTTAGTTTTGCAGTACGAACTGACAGTTGTCTAATTGTTGCAACTCTTAATGTTCGTTTTACTGATTCTCAGCCCACACCTTGGTAGACTGAATGTTGTGTAAATGCTATACTCACGTCTCGTAGTTTAATAGAGACGCGACTCTCGGTTTTCTCAGGCACTCCAGATAAAAAGATATTTATAGCAATCAGAACATGGTAGATTCCCTAAAAAAACCTAGCTTTGAAGAACTGCGCCCAGGGATTAAAGTCCCAGCAAAGGAAACCTTACTGACACCCCGGTTTTACACCACTGACTTTGATGAAATGGCGCAGATGGACATTTCTGTCAACGAAGACGAGTTAAAAGCCATTCTTGAAGAGTTTCGTTGTGACTACAACCGCCATCACTTTGTTCGGGATGCCGAGTTTGAACAATCTTGGGATCATATTGATGGGGAAAAACGCCAGTTGTTCATTGAATTTCTCGAACGTTCCTGTACGGCGGAATTTTCCGGATTTCTGCTGTATAAAGAACTTAGCCGTCGCTTGAAGGACAAAAGCCCTGTACTGGCAGAATGCTTCTCTTTGATGTCACGGGATGAAGCGCGTCATGCTGGCTTTTTAAATAAAGCGATGTCAGACTTTAACATGTCGCTTGATTTAGGATTTTTGACGAAGAGTCGGAGTTATACCTTCTTTAAGCCAAAATTCATCTTCTACGCCACTTATCTTTCGGAAAAAATTGGTTATTGGCGTTACATTACAATTTATCGTCATTTGGAAGCACATCCTGAAGACAGGATTTATCCAATTTTCCGTTTCTTTGAGAACTGGTGTCAAGATGAAAACCGCCACGGGGATTTCTTTGACGCTATTATGAGAGCTCAACCGCAAATGTTGAACGATTGGAGGGCAAAACTGTGGAGTCGGTTCTTCCTATTGTCGGTATTTGCCACAATGTATCTCAACGACATCCAGCGTAAAGACTTTTACGCCTCTCTGGGATTGGATGCGCGGGAATACGACATCTATGTGATTAAAAAGACGAACGAAAGTACAGGAAAAGTTTTCCCAGTCATTTTGGATGTTGAGAATCCAGAGTTCTATCAGCGCTTGGATGTTTGTGTTCAGAATAACGTGAAGTTGAGTGCGATCGCTCAGTCCAACACTCCAAAATTCCTGCAATTGTTCCAGAAGTTACCACACTACGTCTCTAGTGGTTGGCAGTTACTCCGGTTGTACTTGATGAAGCCAATTGATGCAGTCGCTATTCAAAACACCGTTCATTAAATAGTCAGACGGTTTTGTAGAAAAAAGTGGCTCTGCTCTGTGCAGAGCCACTTTTTTTATCCGTTCTTAAATGTGATTACAAGGACAATTAATGATAGTATTTTCCCGTCATAGATTTTAATGAAACTCGTTGAAAGAGCGATCGCACGCAAGAACTAGCGTTGAGGGAACTGGTTTCAAAGTGTCAGTAGCAAAGGAAAAGATAGTCGTGTAGGCTTTGTTTTGGAGCTAATGCCTTAACTCTATTTACCTGAAAATTGCTGTAAACTAAATCCACTTACTCTTCATCTAAACTTTATCAAAATGGTTTTTTTTATCTGTATATGATTCAGGAA
>JAQYWN010000792.1 GCA_029379265.1 Rhizonema sp. NSF051 | reverse complement strand
ACACAGGTAAAAGCAGCAGAGGTTTTACCAACTTCCGTCACAGCACAATCTACTGTTCCAACATCTTATGAAATTGCTCGTTACGTTCGAGAATGGATGCCTGGACATTGGGATTATCGCTATAGCCGACGACACTGGATACCTGGACATTGGGCAACAGTTTGGAGACGTAATTGGGGTTAAACCGAAAATCTGGGGGGCACAAGCCACTAAATAATAATAGACAATAATTCAAGTGGATTTTAGGAGCAGATATCGAGATATAAAGCTCTTAAAGTTATTATTTGATTCTAGTGGCACTAGCTCATTTTCAATGCTGACTGGAGCTAATTTTTCAGTTCCGGCCAGCTATTAATATTCATTGGTTTTTTTCGAGAGTTTAACATAAGTCAACATTGTTATAAGTATGTCAACAAAAGAAACAAAACTATGTAACGAAATGTAAAAATGCTGTATTTTGGTAGTAGTTTCTTTGTGTTCACGCCAGAACCCAACTTCAAACATACAATAATTTATTTGCGCCGACTTACTTACCAATATCCATATCATGCAAGCTCTATCTGTAGATAAATTGCTTGCATTATGTTTCTTTCCAGGTTTTCTACGTGCTTTGGTGCGTCTCCCTACAGCAAAATTGGCACGCAAATATTTAATCTTTCTTAATTTATGCGATAGTGAGCCCATTAGTGGAAATGTCAATAAATGCAACATTCGCTAGCTGTTTTCTAGAAATCAGGCGAAACTATAAGGTGTTGCAATTCTATACGAATGAAGTGATGCTCGATTTTCAAACCTTGGCTGATTTCTCCCGCGCTAACTGCGTCAGTATCTGTGCATTTCTCGTGCCGGCCAACATAATCGCGACATCGTTGACGATCATTTTTGTCGTACTAAATTGCCCATCGCGTCAAGTGTGGAAAATGGCGGGAATTGCTGGCATTTTTGCTTTAGTGATGATATCGCATGTATACACTTGGTTCTCAATAGGTGTGGTGATGCCTCCTACTTATATCTTGCTGTGGCTAGCAATTTCCTGTTTGCTCACTAATATCGGAGCTATCTGGTTTCAAAAACGCTACACTAAAGTCCTGAGCTTTGGAAGATAATACACGCTCATTAGGAACACCTCAAAAGATCGGGATGTCTGGCCGCCCCGAAGTATATGTATCAATTCATTTAATTCCTTGATACGTATACTACAATAGCCTCTACACTTTCTTCACTCGACAAGCAAAGCACTTATAAGCCTGCTGTCCGGAAAGGTTATCGTAAAAGCGATCATCAAGCAATATATTAGCAGGTTCATAGTACGGTGTGCCAAGCTCTTCGGCCATTTTCTGTAATGGACCAAAAGTATTGGGGACAAAAATTGTGTCCTCTCGGATTCCCTCCCACAAAAGTGCTGTGCCTGTAATCGCACCTCTAGGACTTTCAACAGCGATGGCATCCCCATTTTTAATTCCTGCTAATGCCGCAGCTTTGGGGTGAATCTGAATCTGACGAATACCGTTCATCTGCTTGCCTGTGTAAGTCCATTGAGTCACACCAGCAAAATGTACAACACTTGGTCTGCCAATGGTTCCCATTAACGGGTAGTCTTTATGTTCGGAGGAAATTCCCCCCAATTTCACCTTTCGAGTTAAGGCTTGGGGATTGACTGGATTCTGCACAAATTCATTTGTGTACTCAATCGTCGGATGTTTGCCTGTCACTTCTGGATGGGTGAAGAACACTGGCAATGCATTGTGTCCAGCTGGTGCTAATTTGTTCTGTAACGCCAGAGTATAAATTTCTATCTTGCCACTAGGCGTCAGAAATCGTTTGCCTTTGTTCTTGGGATTGAGTGCTTCTGCTGCTTTGTACCAGGAGGGATGATCCAGGAACAGAGTACTCACGCCCGGATGATCGAGTGAGGGGCAGGGCCAGCGCAAAGGTTCTGCCCGCTTAGACATGCGTTCTTGTGTCATCCCGCCCATACCGGGGGTGTGCTTGACAAATGTTGCCCACAGTTGACGGTAGTCTTTCCATTCTAGGGGAAAATTTGCTGTCCAATACTCTGGGTGATTTTGCTTATCTAATTTTGCCATTACATGTGCCAAATCGATCCAGATTTCCCAGTCGGGTTTGGACTCACCTAAGCGAGGAATCACCTGCTTCTGCCAGCGAATCGCCCGATCATCGCGCCGCATGTACACAGTTTCCATCTCAAAGCCGCTACAAACGGGGAGAATGATGTCTGCGTAGTAAGCAGCTTCCTCCATGAAGAGTCCGGTGTATGTGTAAAAGTCTAATTGGCGAAATGCCGCTTTCACTTTGTTCGTATTTGCAGATGCGAGCAGCGGATTGCCCTCAGTCACAATCGCTTTTAAGCGGTAAGGTTTCTCTGTTAGAATGGACTCGGCAAAATAGTCCGGGCCAACTGGGAGTGCTATATCTATTTTGGGAACTTTTCCCTGTAAAGGCGGCAGGTTTAAGCCTCCTGGCCAAGTGTTGTGCATGAAGTTACATCCCCCACCACTGACACCAATATTCCCAGTAACGGCGGCGAGGAATGCCAAGGTTCGATAGATGTCAAAGGCGTTCAACTGGTGCGATATCCCTGCGTTGCAAAAAATTGCCGCAGGTTTTGCCCTTGCGTATTCCTCGGCGATTTGTTTTATTTTACTAGCTGGGACTTCCGTGACTTTTTCTGCCCATTCTGCGGTATAGCCTGACTTTAGGAGATGGGCTTTCAACTCATCAAAACCTAACACCCACTTCTTGACAAAAGCCGCATCGTGCAAGTTGTTCGCCAAAATGTGATGCAGCATTGCTAAAATCAGTGCTTGGTCGGTATGAGGCTTGGGTGCAATCCACTCATCTGCCTGTGCGCCCGTGGGAGTTAAGCGGGGATCGACGACAACCAGCTTAGCTTTCGTCTTGGCACGTCCTCTCAGCAAATAAGCAAAAGTGACTGGTTGCGTCTCTGCTTGATTGGTTCCTAAGAAAAGAAAGTACTTGGCAGTACCCAAATCTTCTTTGCCTGTGGCACCATCCAAACCATAGCCATTAGTGAAGTTACCTAGTCCAAAAGTCCACGCCAAAGCATTCCCCCCAGCATCATTACATACTGGACCCACATCCGTGTTATTGGGACTACCAAGAAGTGTGAAGAAGCGTTCTACAAGGGAACCAGTACCGCGAGGCAATCTACCAGAGGTTTTGTTAGCGATCGCCCTTGCTTCTCCTGCATCCCTTAACGCCAGGAATTTAGTAGCAATTGTTGTCAGTGCCTCATCCCAAGAAATTTTTTCAAATTTAGCATCTGGTGAACCCTTCTCTCCTGCCACTCGTTTCATCGGACTCTTCAAGCGGAAGCGGTTGTAGGCGAGTTGCGTCATCATTGGGCCCTTGACACACAAGCCTCCTGCCTGTACGGGATCGTCCGGTTCGCCCAACACATCGATAATTCTGCCGTCTTTGACATGCACCTTCAACCGACAGAGTGAATTGCAGAACTGACAAGCACTATCCACAATTCCATCTGGCTGTAGCGCCCCGGATTGTTGGGTGAAATCAAACTCCGCCGGAGAGGTATTTGTCTTCGGATAAAAGCCGTCACTATTGGCTTCAGCTTTCTCACCTTTTAACAACTTCTCACTACTGACAGCCGCCGCACCGATTGCCGCCCTCTTCAAAAATCCCCGCCGCGAAAATTCTCCTCGCACCCCTTTCTTATCAGATTTTGTCATAAATTAAGAATGCTGTCTGGAAAATCATGGTAGTCCCCAATTTATCCTACCGTTAAAGTTTGCACTCAACAGTCCGCCTATTTTATTTTGAGTAAGGAAAAAGCCAAAAGATTTAATCAGGGTTTTCGATTTCGTAAAAAACACTACATAACTGAAAAGGTTATGCGATTGTAATTCTCATCTAATATAAACG
>JAQYWN010000791.1 GCA_029379265.1 Rhizonema sp. NSF051 | reverse complement strand
GATTGAAATGTATATTTCCTCTCCTAGCTAGAGGCAAAGAGAGGAAATATATACTAGAGGGTTTATGAGAAGCAGACGTCCGATAGAGTCTTAGAGAAATGGACGTGAGTGAGGAAATTCCACAACTTTTATTGCGGAAAACAAGCTGCCTTTAAAAGAAAGAGCGTACCGGGTGATGTAACAAAGATTATTTGCAATCAACCGCATTAAATCCTTACGCAACGCTTATGTTACTCCGCCACTCCTACACAGTAGCTTCCCATGTACGGCCTAAAGGATAGCTTACAAAGTAAGTCTGGCTTGGGATAGAGTCGCTCTATCTTCGCTTCAGTATGTATTCTCACACTGAAAATCAACTAGTATAAACCTAATGATTTAAAAGACGTTGATTATCTAAGTTATCTCTTCTCGGTCTTATTGGCAACGCTACAATCAAAAAACGAAACTTTTGAATAACCTTAGCAATTTTGCCAGTTAATATTCGTCAAAGTTTACACCCAAAACCGCTTATGATAACTATTGATTGTTCAACGATTTCCTGCGCCCACAGGTTCCAGAACTAAAGGAGTTTCTAAAGTTCTCAAACTGGGGAATAAGAAATGGTTTTCTTCAACATACTGAGCACCAAACAGACCCTTTTCAGCCCAGAAGTAACGATCTGTTGTGTGTTCATTTCGCTTTACGAGTAGCAACGCAGGTGGTGAGATTCTTTCAGCTAAAATAAATTTTCTAGCTGCTGTCACTGGTTTATCTTCACCACTTTCGATGCTATATTGTGGCACGTGCTCAAGAATTCGTCGTCCTTCCTGACGACGACGGCTTTTCCTCTTTCGTCTCCTTGCCAACCTATTATCCTCCTCTTTCAAGCTACAGACTGTAGTTATAGCTACAAAATCCGTCGTCATTATAGGAGTTCTAGTTCTGAAAATCAATAGTTTTTAATCTTTTGATACAACTGATACAACACAGTTGAAAAATAGGGGGGATATATAATGCCGAAGAGCGAATCATTTGTTGCTAAATTTGGTTAAGCTTTGTGAAATGGGAAAAATAAACCCCCTGTTACTCGTGTTCGTTGTTTAGTCCTTAATCTTAAGCAGTATCTGAAAAATGTCAATGTCTGCCAGTTCCGATTTTGTTGCTCTGTGCCAAGAGCAAATGGCACTATTAGCTCAAGGGCTGGGAGCATCTTTGAGCGTTGTCTACTTGACACAAGAATTAGTGGAGACACCGACGAATGAAGCGAAACTGATTCCTGTGGTTGTTTATCCAGAAACGGCAGTGGGGCGAGCAGGCACAGCTTTAGCATTGCCCACTCACAGAGGTAAATTTTTAAAAGCAGCAAAGGAATTTCCGGCTCCATTACATGATTTTAGGGAAGACGGAGGGTCAACGCATTCAAAAGGGGAATACCTGCTTAGTGGTGACCAATTTGTTTTACCTCTGATCCATCAGGAAGTTATGTTAGGATTACTGGTAACATGTCGGGAAGATCGAGCATGGAACGCTATTGAGCGCAGCTCTATTGAACGTATTGCCCAAACGCTAGCGATCTCTTGTATGCTGGATCGGCGTCAAGCATGGTTAGAGCAACAGTTGCATCAACAACAAATTCTGCAAGATCGGCAACAAGATTTGCTAGATAATTTATTGCATCAGTTTCGCAATCCGTTAACGGCTTTACGAACTTTTGGTCAACTGCTTTTAAAGCGACTGCGCCCTGGAGATATAAATCGAGAAGTTGCAGCTAGTATTGTGCGGGAAAGCGATCGCCTTAAAGAATTGTTGCAAAGTTTTGATGAAGTCATTGACTTGAGAGCCGAAGATTTAGCGCCCTTGAAGCTTCTACAAGATAAAGTCAACCTAAATCAGCCCAAACCATCACTCTTGTTGCCCAAAGCCGGAGAGAAAGAAGCGGACTTCTTAGTTGCGGATGTATTGGAACCATTATTGGTATCCGCAAAAGCGATCGCCCAGGAAAGAAATTTGTTTCTCAGCGCAGAAATTTCTCCCAACTTACCTTTTGTACGTGCCAACGCGATCGCATTGCGGGAAGTACTAAGCAATATTATTGATAATGCTTTGAAATACACTCCCATTGGTGGAAAGATTTTGATCAAGACGGGACAAGAAAAACCTCATTTTCAAGGAATCATTATCAGTGATAATGGTCCTGGCATACCCAATAAAGATTTAGTACATCTCGGCGAACGGCATTACCGGGGTGTACAAGCTCAAACGTCAATTCCTGGCACGGGATTAGGTTTAGCGATCGCCAAACAGCTTATAGAGCAAATGCACGGTGAAATTGAAGTTCACAGCCCTGCAATCTACTCACATATCACTTCACCTAATATGCCAGGAACGACATTTATTATTTGGTTGCCTTTAGCTTAAAGCTATCAGCTAACTGAAGGCACGACTGCTACTTGAGCGAAATCTGCAAGTTTTGTCCAATAATCATTTGTAAATCGGTGTTTGGATCGACTGTGATTAAGGTTACATTTTTCTTACCAAAGAAATAACCAAACAAAGCACCAATACCAGCACCACCCAAGATTTTTCCGGCAGTAATATCGCGATTGCCAGTCACAGCCGAGACAGCTGCAGCAGCCCCTGCACCTATTGCTGAATCCTGTAAAATTGTTTGAGTATGAGCACCTTTGCTAATAGTTTCAGTTTTGGTAATGGGTTCAGAAGTCGCATTGATTTGATACTCTTGCCCTGTACTTAAAACTAGTTTTTGAGCTGTGAATTGAGAACCACCTTTCTCCTTAAGAGGGTGGAGTTCGCCAACAACCTGACTGCCAGCTGGAATGACGACATCTCCTTTATCCGTAACTACGTTTTGCGATACTGTCAGCGTCAAGGGCACTGTTTCATCTTTAGTGAGCAGAATTTTTTTGGCTTTGTCGTATTTTACGGGGATTATTGTTCCTTGAGGAACGATAACGGCTATCGGTTTTGTGGCATACAATTGCTCAGTACCTCCAGTAGCAACAACATAGGGCGAGTTGATTGCTGATACTCGTTTAGAACTGAATAGTGCTTGGTAGATAAACGCCGCTACCTGTGCCCGCGTTGCTGTTTCCTTGGGATTGAGCAATTTAGTATTAGGATAGTTGACGACAATTTGCCTCTCAGTAGCCGCAGCAATGGGACTGCGAGCATAGCTGTCGATGTTAGAGGCGTCGTCGTAATATTGGAGAGTGCTTTCTGCGTCAATATTAGGGGAATATTCCAAACCGTTAGCAAGGGAAACTAACACCTGTTCGCGGGGAATAGCTTGATTAGGCTCAAAACGATTGCCAGGGTATCCAGACAAGAAACCAGTGGAGTATGCCTGCTGAATCGCAGCAGATGCCCAGTAGTTACTTGGCACATCGTTAAATCCGACTGCCTCTCGTTTTGCTGCTTGTTGGAAGGCTTTATTGAGCATGGCAGCAAATTGAGCGCGTGTCACTTGTTCTTCTGGGTGGAAGCTGCCATCAGGAAATCCAGCAATGATACCTCTCTGTGATAGTTGTTGAATAAATGTTGCTGCCCAATAATTGGATTGAACATCAGAAAAAGTTGTTTGGGCGAAAGACGGTGCAGGTGTCAATAAAGGTGCAACAATCCCTACTGTTGCACTAAGTATCATGAATGCAGCACATCCTGATTTGAACCGATATTGATGAAACATCGACTTTTGTCTTCCTAAGAATTTTGAATATTGCTATTAACGTAAGTTGCCAGTCTTATAGATGCGTGCTGGTAAGGAATAATAGGTAATTGGAATCGCAAAAAAGAGGGCTTCTCTTTTTCCCAATCTCCAATTACTCTATATGTCTAAATAGCAACTTATGTTATTAACTACCCAGACCTTCTTAGGGGTAAAATGTTCCCATTAATCTTTTTGGATGTAATATTTGATATCCGAAATTATGT
>JAQYWN010000790.1 GCA_029379265.1 Rhizonema sp. NSF051 | reverse complement strand
CGTCCTTATTTGAATCCTCTGTATGACGGCAGAGGTCCTTCAGCATAGCTGCCCTCTGCCTTCTCAATATATCTCATCTCATCAATTCTGAATTCAAGCTACACTTCCTGCCAGAATCCGCGTCACTAAAGTGACGCGGATTCTGGCTCAACTATTGAGGCTCGTCAAGGATTACAGTATACGGTTGAGGCTCCCTAAGGCGATCTTCAATGTGTTCACGCCGGAATTTCGCAATCTCTTGATAGATCTTTTTGCGAGCTTGGTTGATACTGCCTACCGGCTCGTGTTCTGGTAAAGTATGCCAAGGAGAGAACGATAGCCCCTCATCTAACCGCTTGCGCTCCTCGAAGTCGAACTTTTGGGCGGGGATTCTCAGGGTAGCCAATTTGATAAACGGCGAATCCGCCTCTTTCCACTCCTGCGTCGGGTCTTCGATTGGCGTCTTCTCGTCGTCCACATAGATCTGTATCAGGAAGTCAAACTTGGCTTCCTGTCTGTCTTCTGTGAGGAATTTGATGATCGCTTCGCGGAGAAAATTTTCGGAACTCTGTGGCGAATTCGGAATATCCTGCTGGTGGGGTTTCACAGAGAACTTGATGAGGTGAGAACCCAATTTAAATGGGGTAGTACTCCAGTACTGAATTAAAAGTGGATTAGCAATCGGCTTGCTTGTGGCTTCTTTGAGGATTTCAAAGGTTGGAGCTAGTGATTGCAGCACCTCTGGCTCAGCCTGACCAATACCAGCTTTCGTTAGGTTAGCGAATCCTTGAACATCTCGGACAATAAAAATTGGCAGATTGAGGAGTATGAAGTCCTGCGTTTCCTGCTCGTCATCAAGTATTTTCTCGCCTTCTACATTTAGGACTTTAATCGCCAGACCGCGAAGATCCGGTTCGCGATCAGACTTGAGTTGACCACGCTTTTCTGGGTCCGAAGCATTGGAGAAACGTGCCCAAAGGGGATAAGTTTTAGGCTCTCTAAAAACTCCCACCTTCAACGTTTCAGGAATGCTGTTTTCAATAATGAACTCTCCCCAGACCAAGCCGTGGCTTTTAGCATGAACCTGCCGCAGGTCTGGTCCCTTCTGTGCTTGAGTTTTCAAGTCAATTTCTAAAATCGTATCGGTAGCCGCTTCAAGCTCAGCAGCAGATATCTTCAAATCGCTCATCAAGTTCCTCCTTTCAGTTAACAGTCATACAGTTAACTGTACAGCTAACTGTATGACTGCTAACATTAAGGCAGGTCAGGCATTAATCGTTTAAAACGAGTAACGAAACCTTGCTGCTGGCTAATTGAAACATAAGCGTCACGGCTGTTCGCCCTTACAGGATTACGACTTACGCACACTCTGCGAATTCTTGGTGCTCTTGGCGTCTTGACGGTTCAACAAATGACGCTTTGTGGCAATTTTTGCGTAAGTCCTGAGAATATTTGATGTGTAGCGAAGTTTTAGGGAATTGGTATAATTTTATAACGGTTTGGGAGTTGTATCAATTGTCGAATAAATTTGGGCGGGATTTGCCAAGAGATTTTAGCCGAGGTAGTCGTGAGTCGCAATTGGTTTGGGGTGATAGCCACATGTATTGGAGTTGCGATCGCCTATGAGCAGTCTTGGCTTAAAAGATTACTCGTACTGACTGGAGTTTAGACTACAGGCAATACTGCTCGGTTAAGCCCTTTTTAATTATGATAGACAACGATATTTCAAGGGTTTCAGCCTACTTTATTTCCTTAACCGAGCAGTATTGAGACTACAGGCAGGCGATTAGAAAATTACACTTACAGAATTGTGAGTCAAAAAAAATACGGGAAAGCCGTACTTTTAAGACAAGCATTAACCAAGCTGAAGCAATGGCAGATCTTTGTGCCAAAAACATCAAAGCAAAAAGCTTTGACTCAGGCTCTGCCAGATATTATTAATTAGATCGAAGATGTCTTAAGTGATGAGAAATAAGAGCGTTATTCGACAGCAAGGCGCGTAAATCAAGACAGCAATTATCTCCCTCCACAATTCTTTACAGTGTGTCTCAATTTACACATATTTCGTCATAAACCCAGAACAATCGCCCGAAAATTGAGGTTTTCAAAGAATATATCTCTAATTTACACTTTTCTCTGCCTATAGTGACAAAAGAGGGATAAATTCACACACTACGAACGGTATTGACCTATAATTAACTACTATCTTTTACGGAAAAGAATACCAACAATTATAAATGATATCGGGATGGCGATCACAATATAAAGTAGATTGCTTGTTAAGTGATATATAATGATTGTCGCTATTGTTAAAGTCAAAGAAATTATTAATGTTGAGAAGCCCGTAGTTAGCCTACCAATTGACCCAAAAATAGGAATAAAGTCTAAAACTATATTAATTGGTTCGGCTAGAACTCTAAAGCCATACCACATTATAATTAAAGCGAGAAATCTTACTCCCCAAGTCCAATGCTCCTCTTTTTTAATTCTTTCTAACGCTTGTGATTGAGTACCTGTAAATATTCGATAAAAACGTTGATTATTTTTATGAACATATGGAACAATACTATGATTACTTCCTAACATGCCAATAATTGTGACATTAGTATTCGTATTTAATGTTGCATATCTCATTCGTAAATCGCCAATATTTGGAGTGGTTAAAGTTCCAGAACCTTTGTAAAGATAATTATATTCACTTGTAATTTTCGCGCCAGGAAGAGTGTTATTATTAGATAGCTGTAACACTGTAGGTGTCGGGATTTCTTCATCAGGAACAGTTAGCATTGCGTCAAAAGCCTGCGCAACGCTAGCACCTGACGGAAGTTGAAAGCTTTGCATATCTAAATCAAATATTCCAATTTTTGCCGCATTAACTTTGTACCCTGCGTTCTCAATAGTTACGCTAGGATTTTGATGATTTTGTGGTTGGAGAAAAGAGGTTGACTTTGTACTTTCTATAATCGAAGTATCGTTCCTAGCTAATGACATGGTTTCTTCATTTAAATGTTCTACTAGTAGCCAACGTTTTTCATAGATAGCAGTTATTTTTTGTGTTTGAGAACCACCTAATTTTGTCTTAACTTGTTTATTTCGCTTTTCTACCCATGCATACATTTCTACACGTCTTCCTAAAGCAATATATTTTCCTGGCTTAATAAATAAATGATCGCCTAAAGTCTCACTACTAGTAATAACTCCACTCGTTGAAACTAATTTCCCAATATATTGATTATTAACTACCGTTGATGAAATTGGTATGGCTTGCTGTGCAACTTGCTTGACAACTAATTGTCCTTCATTCAAAATCAGAACAAAAAAAGAAACCAAAATAGCTAAAAAGCCAATACCGATAGCTTTGACGGACTCACCAATCCTTGTAAACCAATCAAATTCTCGTACTTCTGTATATTCGTCAATATCATCATCTTGGTTTGTATATTTGTCGATATCATCATCTTCGTCCGTATATTCGTCAATATCATCATCTTCGTCATTAAATCCAGGCATATAGAAAATTTAAAACTCTTCAATTCTATATTTCCCAGAATTTTACTTTTAATAACGTATAAATTTGCTTGAAAGTTGGTTCAAGCTTGCTATGATACTTAAGGTGTATTTTGGCGATCGCTCAATTCAATAATGGCTATCATTTCATCTTTTTTCGTTGCGATCGCCTAAACTAACATCCCCGAACATTGACTTCTGAATAGCTGCGACAGCTTTACGTCACTCATTGATTGTCGTTTGATATGATAGTGACTTTGAACGAATGCGACAAGTACGAGAATTTTCTTTGTCAAATTGGGTTTAAACTTCTTTAATCCTATTTTGTTAACTCGATGGTTCAAACCATTAATTTCTCGTGATTGCGACCTCTTTTAAGTTACACTACACCCAGGGTAAGCGCAAGAAAAAATGAGCCAAAAGATGCTAGACAGGACATTCCGCTC
>JAQYWN010000789.1 GCA_029379265.1 Rhizonema sp. NSF051 | reverse complement strand
TGGACAACTGGTCGCTATCTGGTGGACAACTGGTCGCTATCTGGTGGACAACTGGGCAATGGGTACTTGCGAACACCAGAGTGGAGATTGGTGGCAAGAACTACGAGGGACTAAATAATAGGCATAGCACTAAATGCTGCTTCTCAGTTACTACTATGGATATATGATTACACCTACTGTAGATTCTTCCGGAAGGAGGATACTAATGAAGCCGGATGGTAAGGTAGCCTTGGTGACAGAACTCTGCCAATCAATTTAGTAGAGCGATCGCTCTGTATTTAAGGATATAGTTAATACCGTCCTGGAAAGTCCCCGAAATACAGGCGCTACCTGCAGGTGAGAACTTACGGTGAGGTTTTATGAGTGATTATCAGTTCCGCGATCAACTTACTCTAGAAGAAAAAGCCGAAGAACTTGGGAAAAAAGCAGTTGCACAAGGTTCTATCCCTAGTTTTGCTGTGCATTACTTCCCTGATGTTTGGGTATTCTACATTCCCAGTGACAACCAGTCTCAACCGTTCACACCAGAGGAAGCATACTTCCGTTTGAAAAAATTGGTTGGACAGTCATAATTTGAGAACTGACATATAAGTGACTCGATCTACTTTCAACTTACCCCGTCACCTAAGTAACACTATTTATCCTATGGGCTTCCTTGGCAACGGACAGATTCTTTCGGAGGGAAACCAAAGCTGCGAACTGTCCTTGTCTTCAAGGTTCCTTTTTTAATGAACCTGACTAGGCACAGAGAACGCAAAGGAGAAGATAGGGGGGTTTTTTTGTGTGAAACTGTAGGATTTTCAACTCAAACTAAAGGTGCAACTAATAAACGAGAGCAGACCGAATTAGTAATTATGTTAACACCGCTTTTTTAGTAATGTTAAATTACTTACCGGGACTTAAACATTTTTGATGAAGAAATAAGCCTCAAAACCTTACAGGGCATGGGAAATACTCCAAATGCAGAAAAATGTCTGAAACCCAGATATATCAACAAATTAGGTAAAATGATGTCAACATCAGTCTGTATATACGTTTGAGGTTCTTTTCTGAGTATTTTTTGTCTAAGTCCCAAACTCACGTCTTTCCGTTAGACAACGTGAATGATGCAGTCTCCAAAGCTGCTACGCTGAGGGGTCTTGAGTATTCCATACTTGTTCCTAACTCTAACAATTTCTAATTACTCCCTTCTCGTCAGAAAAAGACTTAATTTAATGAACCGCTTTTGAAGGGAGCAGTGCGTTGATGAACCAGTTCTACAGAAAGCTAACATTGGTAGGGATGAAGTGAAAGCGTCAACATAGTTAAAACAAGTCCCATGCCAAGGATGCCAAAAAGAAGATAGGTGATCTGGCACGACTCTCGAAGTTCCGAAAAAGATAGTCTCATAAAAAACTTGCTTATGAGGACTGTCCTTGGCAAATTTGAATGACAAATGATTAATGTAAGAAGGAGAGAAAAACATGAAACTTGAAGGAAAAGTTGTGTTAGTTACAGGTAGCAGCCAGGGGATCGGACAAGCGATCGCTATCCGTCTTGCTGAAGAAGGAGCCGACATCATCATCGATTACCGTTCTCACCCAGAAGGTGCAGAAGAAACGAAAGCGAAAGTCGAAGCTACTGGACGCAAAGGTTTGGTTGTCAAAGCCGATTTGGGTGTCGTAAGTGATGTTCACCGCATGGTGAGCGATGGTGTCCAACACTTTGGTAAACTAGATATATTGGTCAATAATGCTGGTCTTGAAAAGCACGCTGACTTTTGGGATATTACGGAAGAAGATTATGATGCCGTGCTCAATGTCAACCTCAAAGGTGTCTTTTTTGCCACACAAGCGATCGTTAAGCACCTTAGGGAAACTCAGCGCCAAGGAAAGATTATCAATATTAGCTCGGTACATGAAGAATTGCCTTTCCCGCACTTTACTACCTACTGTGCAAGTAAAGGTGGCGTGAAAATGATGATGCGAAACTTGGCGATCGAACTTGGACCCTTAGGTATTACAATTAACAACGTAGCACCAGGTGCAATTAATACACCTATCAACAAAAGTTTGATAGAAGATAAAGCAAAGCTCAACGCCGTTCTGCAAAATATTCCTTTGGGACGTTTGGGCGAAACAAAAGATATTTCCTCTATCGTGGCTTTTTTAGCCTCACCAGACGCTGACTATATCACAGGATCTACCTTCTTTGTCGATGGTGGACTACTCTGGAACTACCACGAACAATAACGCGCGTACAACGTTTCATCAATTCGTAGCATCTTGGTTCGTAGTTGCGCTTCAGCGCTCTCTTTGTGCAACTACGAACGATAGACATGATTTTCCTGAGCGTCACTAACTTGTACAATCCTGCACTTACTCAGCAATCAGCGTGACTTAAGTTGACGGAAAATTCTGGACTTGACTTAACCATCGTGGATTTCCTTACTTACATAGTAGGAAAAATGTTAAATTCAAACATAATAAATGATTGAGGATATTATAGCATGAAAGCTGCAGTTTTACCAGATTATCACCAATCTCTGGAAATACGTGACGTACCTGTGCCAGAAATCGGTCCTACAGAAGTGCTGATTAAAGTTTATGCCTGCGGTATCTGCGGTTCAGATGTGCATTTGGTAGATGAGACTTTTAAGGGCATCTCAACAGTACCAGTGATTCCCGGTCATGAAGTTGCTGGAGTGGTGGAAAAGGTAGGCGAACAAGTCAATTATCTCAAAAAAGGCGACCGCGTTGGTATTCCCTGGACTCAGCACACCTGCGGTCATTGCCGCTACTGCGTGCGCGGTGAATCAACTTTATGTCCGGAGCAGTTGGTTACTGGTGTCAGCCTTAACGGGGGATTTGCAGAGTACACTAAAGCTCCTGCCCGTGACGTAACTCTCATCCCCAATGAAATTCCTTTTGAGGAAGCGGCACCCCTATTTTGTGCGGGAGTTACCGTTTATACCCCGTTCAACTACGTCAACTATAAACCAGGACAAACTGTTGCCGTACTGGGTGTAGGAGGACTAGGACATTTGGCACTCCAGTTTGCTCATGCTTTGGGAGCTAGGACGATCGCCGTCAGCCGAGGCGATGATAAGCTCCAAATGGCTAAAGAAAAACTGGGAGCAGATGAAGCGATCGACTCTAGCACTGAGGAATGGGTGGAGAAGTTGCAGCAGCTGGGTGGGGCTGATGTGATTCTGTCCACTGCCAATTCTTCCAAACTGATGGGACAGGCACTCCACGCCTTAGCACCAGAAGGAACCTTAGTGTTGCTGGCTATAGATAACAAAGAAATCGTCTTTCCATCTCCAGGTGATTTTATTAGTGCGCGTCGCCGAGTCATGGGCAATCCCAGTGGCTCAATTAAAGATATGCGTGAGACTTTGGAAGTCGCTGCTAAACATGGCGTTCGTCCAATGATCGAAACGTATCCTCTCGACAAAGCTCAAGAAGCTCTTGAACGTGTACGCGATGGCAAGCCGCGTTTTCGAGCAGTGTTGACAATGAACTAGTACAAGGAGCGCGGATTTAAAAATTGAAACCGCTTGACTTGCCAGCAGTCAACAATTCTGAATGGTAGCTTTATTTCCGCGCTCCTTTTACTAAGTAGATCGACACAGAAAAATCAAGCTATATAGAATTTATGTATTGGCTCGTAGTTGCGCTTCAGCGCAGATATCTAGGGCGAGGTCAGCGCAACTACAAACATGAATTTATTTGTGCCAACCTACTTACAGCAATTTTCACCTAAATGAACCACACCATTGGTAAGGGCGAACAGCCCTGACGCTCGTTCGTCGGCGTTGCAGAATAGAAATATGAATTAGGGCGAGCCCGAAGGGGCAAGCCGCCCTTGGCGGCATCGCTATGAAATGTCCAAGGTGTGAATCAACTCAGATCTTGCACCTGGAAATTTGAATGTCAATTCCATGACTAAGTGCAA